>CAZDSQ010000007.1:0-41593 GCA_964508295.1 uncultured Oscillospiraceae bacterium
GAGTATAGCCAAGGCCGTTTATACCATAGGTGTAGCCGGAGTAATAAAGCTTACCGTCGGCATCGTCATTTGCAGAAAACATAACTGTGTTGTCATCTGCAGGCGCAGCACTTGCTACAAGCGTAAACGGAACTACACTCATAAGCATAGCTACTGTGAGAAATAGAGCTAAAATTCTCTTTCTTATACTGCTCATTTTTTTCTCTCCTTTTAGGTTTAATTTTTGTCAACTTGACATTTTAACATGTGCTACTTATAATTATAGTAAAGTATCAGTTTTTTTTCAATATTTATTCGTAATGTTGACTAAATCTCAAATTGTCTCAAAAAGAGGGGTCGGAATGTCACAAAAAAGAGTCGATGTCATATTAGATATCATAAAGGAAAACGGGTTTGTTACGGTAAAATATCTCTGCGATGAGCTTCATTACAGCAAAGCTACAATAAACAGAGACTTAAACGAGCTGCAGGCACGGCATCTTATCGTTCGAAATCACGGCGGCGCTGAATTTATTAACAGAAAATACACACCTCTTGTTTTCAGAATACACAAAAACAAGCATATCAAAAGCAAGCTTGCAGCAAGAGCCGCAGAATTGATATGCGACGGTATGACGGTTTTTATTGACGGCTCAACCTCAACTCAATATCTCGGAAAGCACATTACCCAGCGCAAAGGTATAAAGGTTATCACAAACAACATAAATCTTGCAACCTTTCTCAGCGCTTCGGGCATATCGGTTATCTGCCTTGGAGGCAAAATTATTGAGCAGCCGCACATCATAGGAGGCATGGATTGCGCACGTCATGCAGAAACGTACGCTGCTGATATCTCCTTTGTTTCAACAAGCTCTTTCACAGCCGATGGAATAATAAAATGCGGAGATGTATTTTTTGACGTTAGAAAAGCAATGATAAAAAATGCAAAAAAATCCGTTTTTATAGCAGATGGCTCAAAAACAGAGTATGATGCACCGAGAATACTTTGTAATTTCTCTGAAATATCAACTGTGGTTTCCGACTTTCATTTTTCTGATGAAGTTAAAAACGCCTTTCCTCAAACTGAATTTATTGAGGTTGATGACGACAACTAATGCAAAAATCCCACGATAGACTTCTATCGTGGGATTTTTATTTTTTACAGAGAATACTTTTTCTTGTATTCAAGATATTTTTCCTTAAACTCTTGATTTTCGAGAATCTTTACAGAGTTTAAGTATTTATGGGTATCGAAGCTGCCGTGAGCAGTTTCAATAAGCGCAACAGCTATATTTGAACAGTGGTCGGAAACACGCTCGATATTGTTCAGAATATCTGAGAGAACAAAGCCCATTTCAATAGTGCAGTCTCCTGCCTGCAAGCGCTCTATATGCCCTGCTTTTATAGCAGTTGTAAGCTGGTCGATAACCTGCTCGAGCGGTTCAACGCTCTTTGCAAGCTCAATATCGTCCCTTGAGAAAGCGTCTATTGTAATGTTTACAATTTCACCGAGAGCTACAACAAGCGTTCCAAGCTGGTCCTTTGCGTCCTTTGAAAACTCAAGCTTTTTATCGCTGATTTCCTTTGATACGTCAACAAGGTTTAGAGCGTGGTCGCCAAGTCTTTCAAAGTCGCCTATGGTGTGGAGCATCATAGCAACCTTTTTGCTGTCTTTGTCACCAAGCTGTTTGCCTGATATTTTTACAAGGAAGCTTCCAAGCTTATCTTCGTAAAGGTCAAGCTCATCCTCGCACTTGTTTACGTTTTTAGCAACCGACGAACTGTAATCAAAGAGGTTTCCCAAAGCGGTAACAACCGATTTCTTAGCTATTGCCGCCATTTTTACGGTAAGATTTTTACACTCGGAAATTGCAAATGACGGGGTGTTTAAAAGGCGCTCGTCGATAAAAACAGCCTCTTCTTTTTTCTCTTTGTCTTTAATAATAACCTCGGCAATTTTTACAAGATACTTTGTAAACGGGAGCAGAACTATAGTTGTAAAGAGGTTAAATATTGTGTGGCAAAGTGCTATTGTTACAGGGTTAATTGCATCGTCTATAAATCCAAAGCCTATCACGGCGTTGAGTCCATAGAAAAGTACCATACAGAGCGCTGTTCCGATTACATTGAATGCAATATGAACAACCGAAACTCGTTTTGCATTTCTATTAGCTCCCACGCTTGAAAGCAGTGCCGAAACACAGGTACCTATATTCTGTCCCATAATAATGGGGATTGCCATTCCAAAGGATATGCTTCCTGTAACCGAAAGTGCCTGTAAAATACCAACAGATGCCGACGAGCTTTGAATTATGGCAGTAAACACTGTTCCAACCAAAACACCGAGAATGGGGTTATTAAATGCTGTTAAGATACCGGAAAACTCTGGTGAGTCAGCAAGCGGACCAACTGCATTTTTCATTAGATCCATTCCGTACATAAGAACTGCAAAGCCTACAAAGATGGTTCCGAGATTCTTTCTGCTTGCCTTCTTTGACATCATAATAAGTATAATGCCGATAAGCGCGATAACCGGCGAAAAGCTTTCGGGCTTTAAAAGGCTTATAAATATGTTATCACTTTCTATTCCAATGGTGGTAAGTATCCACGCAGTCATGGTTGTGCCTATATTTGAGCCCATTATTACTCCAACAGTCTGGGTAAGGCTCATTATGCCCGAGTTAACCAAGCCAACCAGCATAACAGTTACTGCTGACGACGACTGAATTACTGCTGTTACTCCCATTCCAAGAAACAATGCTTTAAATCTGTTTGAGGTCGCTTTTTTAAGTATTCCTTCGAGTTTACCGCCCGAAAGACTCTCAAGACCTGAGGACAAAACATTCATTCCATATAGAAAGAACGCGAGTCCTCCGCAAAGTGTGATAATGTTAAAAACGTCCATTTAATTCCTCCTTAAATGTATGCTTTTTTACGAACTTAATGTATATAAATTTGCCGCGGCATACGGTTTTTCTGCGACAAATAATTTTTCCTTATAGATTATAACAAATATTTATAGTAAATTTCAAGAGTAATTTTCAAAAAAGTTACTTTTTATGAAATATAGACACATTTTATTATCATTATCCCACTTTTTATGGGAAAATATAAAAGCAGACCTCAAAAAAGGTCTGCTTTTTTGCTTATTTATTAGGATCGTATGAGAAACAAGGCATAAATTTAAGTTTAAAGAGATTGTTTTTATGCATTGTATCGATCTTAGTTTTAATTTCTGCGGGCGGTTCTATCCCCTCTCTGATGTACTTATCGAGAGCGGCATAGGTAAAGCCGAGATTATCCTCGTCAGTCTTGCCGCAAAGGCCGTCAATGGGCGGCTTTTCAATAAATTTTTCGGGAAGCCCCAAAACTCTGCCCATCTGTTTGACCTCAGTAACGGTGAAACAGGAAAGCGGACTGAAATCTCCAACGCTGTCACCGTAGCGGGTAGAATAACCTACCCAATCCTCAGAAAGATTGCAGGTATTGGCAACACGGCCGTTGTTTGACTGAGCCACAGCATAAACCACCGACATTCTTATTCTCGGCGGGAGATTGAATTTGGTCTGATTGGTGATTTCAAAGGCGTTGCCGATCGCATTAAAGATTGCATCCTCAGCCTCTTTAATATTGATTGTAAAGCGCTTTATCTGAAGAAAATCGCAAAGCTCCTCGGAATATTTTATATCAAACTGCTCGCCTTTAGGCATCAGAACGCCGATTACCCTATCCTTGCCGAGAGCCTTTACGCAGAGAGCGGCAACTATTGAGCTATCCTTGCCTCCGGAAATACCCAAAACGGCGTTACAACCCTTTCCGTTCTCCTCAAACCATTCTTTTATCCAGTTAACGCACTGCTCGGTAGCGTGCGCCGCATCAAACTTATACATAAACATACCTCATTTAAGTTTCTTACAAACAAATTTTATCACTTCGGACTCAAAAGGTCAATAGGCGCGGGTGCTGACTTCGCCCGAATTTAGCAGTTTTTCCTCGCCGTTTTCAAGGCGAACTTTAAGCTCAAAATTGCTGTCAATGTCCAAAACTACAGCATTGTATTCGGGGTCAGAGAGCACCTTTATAGGCTTGCCTATTAAAAACATTCTGTTTCTATATTCCTCAAAGAATGTTTTAGCGGTAAGACGGTCGTAATACTCAAAAAAGAAATCAAGAATATGCGCTACAAGTTCGTTTTTATGATTTTCCGCCTCTTTTTGCGAGCCAAAAACCGCCGTTGCAATGTTCTTTATATCCTCGGGAAAACCGCCTTCACCTACAAAAAGGTTAATTCCAATGCCAAGCACCACATATTCCGGCTTGCCACTTTCTACATTAAGGGCAGCTTCGGTTAAAATTCCGCATACCTTTTTTCCGCTGAGATATATATCGTTTACCCATTTTATTTCTGCCCTTTTGTGTGAAACCTTTTCAATAGCCTTGCAGACCGAAACTGCGGCGCAGGTCGTAACCAAAATTGCATCGGCAGCCGCGATGTCGGGTCTTAAAAGAATGCTCATATAAATTCCGCTACTATCGGGAGAATAAAAGCTTCTTCCCCTTCTACCCCTGCCTTGTGTTTGCTCTGAGGCTATTACAACCGTTTTTTCTCCTTCCCCTTTTTCTGCCATTTGGCGAGCAAGCGTATTGGTGGAGCCCACGGTTTTATGAATAGAAAAGCTGATATCCTTGGTTTTAAGTTTTTTTCTTATTTCGTACTCAGAAATCTCACCGTTTTTGCTGACAAGTAAATAACCTTTACGGCTTGTTTCTATCTCATATCCTTCTTTTTTTAGGGTTGAAACATACTTCCAGACCATATTTCTGCTGATTTTAAGCTGCTCCGAGATAGTATTGCCCGAAAGGTAGTCTTTTTTCTCCTCAAGCAGTCTTAAAACCTCTGATTTTAGTCCTTTCATTTAAGGTACCTCACATATTTCCTAAGTCTTATAGACAGCACAGCTGCTAGTGCAATTTTTATAATATCAAAAGCAATCAGCGGAGCGGTTAAAATAATTGCTGCCTTTAAACTAAAAGAAAAACCTATCACAAGCCACAGTATGCCGCAGACATAGCAAGCCAATAGCCCCACAAACATTGATAAAAAAACAGCTATAAATCCGCCTTTTAGTTTTCTAATTAAAACGCCGCTTATGATTGCGGAAAAAACAAAGCCAATAAGGAAACCGCCCGTTTGCCCAAACAAAACCTGTGCCCCGCCCTGAAAATTTGAAAAAACAGGCACGCCTGCCATTCCAAGCAGCAGATAAACTACAATGCAAGCAACTGACCTTTTAGTTCCAAGCAAGCCGATGCTAAGAAAAACGCTAAAAACCTGCATTGTAAACGGAACAGAAAGCGGAACGGTTACATAACTGCAAACCATAATTACTGCCACAAAAACAGAGATAATCGCAATATCATAAACAGAAAGCCGTTTAAACTTCATAAGTAAACCATACCTTTTATTTATATCTACACCACAATTATTACACCATATTTTTTTGTTTTCGTCAACCAAAATTTATTTAAGGTTGACAAAAGGCGAGTTCACATACGAACTCGCCTTTTATAATTACTGACTCACCGTTCCCTTATCTTCTGCAAGGGTTACAGTAACTGTAAATGTTTTAGATGTTGACATTCTTGTTCCGATTCTGTAAACCGTAAGCTCGACTGTGTCGCCGGGTACTTTGTTCTGAAGCACAGAGTAAATTACATTTGCGGAAGTTATCTTCTGTCCGTCGATCTCAGTAATAATATCGTTGATCTCAACATCACTTCTTGCAATATCGCAGCTTTCATCAATCTCAGTTACCAAAAGACCTGCCGGGATTGAATAGTTGTAATACTGTGAAACTGTTTCGGTTATAAGCTGGAATGTGATACCGATCTTTGCTCTGTTTTTAACATATCCATGCTGCTGAAGGTCCTGAATAATAGGGATCGCCTCATTAATTGGAATGGCAAATCCAAGATTCTCATATCCATCAGAAGTTATTTTTGCGGAATTAATTCCAATAACCTGACCATACATATTAACAAGAGCGCCTCCCGAGTTTCCGGGGTTGATTGCGGCGTCTGTCTGAATATAAGACACGGCATATCCCGAGCTGCTCGTAATTGTTCTGTCAAGCCCTGAAACCATACCACCCGTACAGCTTCCTGCGAGCTCAAGTCCGCCCGGGTTACCGATTGCAATAACGCTTTCGCCCACAACAGTTTCTGCCGAGTTTCCAAGCTCTGCGGCAGGAAGGTTTGTGTCCTCAATCTTTATAACCGCGAGGTCTGACTGAGTATCAAGTCCCTTTAAGGTCGCTCGATATTCCTCTTCATTTTCGAGAACGACTGTTATCATAGATGCTCCCTCTACAACATGAGCATTCGTAACAATGTATCCATCTTCGCTGATTATAATTCCAGAACCCTGTCCGGCCATTGTAGGAATTCCGTTAGTATTTGTATACTGAACTATTCCGACAATAGAGGGTCTTACCTTAGCGATAACTGCAGCGGCGGTAAGTGTTCCGTCACTATTGGCTGTATACTCATCAGCGCCTGCGGGCTTGCTGTTTATAACAAGTTCATCGTAGCTTTGGGTCTGGCTCGATGTTTCTGAAGACGAATTATTTACTCCAAGCTTATTGCTGAAAATACCGCGAAGTTCACTTACAGTCCAATAACCAAAAAGACTTGCAGCTGTTACAACAGCAATAACTCCAACAACCGCAAGAGTTATTTTAAGGCCTGTTCTTTTCTTTTTTGGGGGCTTTTGATTTTGATTATAAAACTGATAGTTCTGCTGAGATTCGTTATACTGACCCCTGTAACTATTAGGACTATAGCTATAATACATTCCCTGACTGCTTTGAGCAGTTTGCCCGCTTGTCTGAGCCTGTGCCGCCTGCTTTTCAATATAGTCCTGAGCGTCAAATGGCTTTGGCTCTGCAGTTTCCTCTTGTGCAGGCACTTGCGGCTCATAAACGCTTTGAGGCTCGCTCTGTGTGGGTGCCTGCGGCTCAGGTGCAGCCTGCGGCTCATTTACTTCATTATTTTGCTCGTAATCAGAGGGAAATGTATAGTTATTTTCTTCTGGCATTGTTTTTCCTCCTAAAATCTGTTGAAAATATTATAATTTAAAAACAACTTGATATTTTAAGCTGTTTTATTTCTTTAAAAATCGGTGTTCTGAGCGTTTTTCCTCTATGTTTTCCTTATACAATGGAATACCGATGATAAACTCGGTATACTCACCAAGAACACTTCCAACAGTAATATTACCGCCGTGCAGATCAAGAATACTCTTTACAATATTAAGACCAAGTCCTACTCCGTTTTTATCAAGGCTTCTTGATTTATCGGTTTTATAAAATCTGTCAAAGACATGGTTAATTTCTTCTCTTGAAATTCCGCTGCCACTATTTTTTATATGGATATATGCAAGTTCATCATCCTTAGCTGATGAAAATTCCAAATATCCCCCTTCATTGCAAAACTTCACAGCATTGTCAATCAAGTTATAAACAACTTGATGAATAAGGTCTTTATCTCCTAAAACAATAATCCTATCCATTTCAGCAAGACCCTTTATATCAATATTCTTATCTTCTATCTTCTTTTCAAAATTAAACAGAGTTGTGATAATAATATCTCCTATATTTATGGGTTCAACATTAAGCTTAGTTTCCCCTGCCTCAATTTTGGTAACATTAAGCATTGCTTTAACAAGTCGTGAAAGGCGCTTGACCTCGTCAGAAACAAGCTTCAAATACTGCTCTTGCTGATCTTTGGGAATAGTTCCGTCCAAAATTCCATCAATGAAACCGCCTATAGTAGTCATCGGGGTTTTAAGCTCGTGAGAAACATTTGCAATAAAGCTCTTTCTTGCCATTTCAAGCTCGGCAAGCGAATCAGCCATCTGATTAAACGAAAGTGCAAGTTCTCCGATTTCGTCACTGCTATGGTGATTTACTCTTACCGAGAAATCTCCCTGACCAAAGGATTTTGCGGCACGGCTCATTTGCTTTAGCGGTCTTGCAAGAATTCTTGTAATAAGATATATGATCACACAAGACAAAAGAATTGAGAACACACTTGCAATAAGAAACATCTTTACAACATCAGCAATAAGCTGAGAAATCGTATCTGCGGGAGCAGAGCAAAAAACGTAACCTATTAAATTTGTTTGATTGTCAACCAAAACCGGTGTTCCAACTGTGTAATGCGGTTTTGAATATATACCGCCAAGTCGCCCGTATTCCTCATACTGAGAGCCATCAGACATAGCGGAAAGAACGGTTTTTGATACCTTTGTAACTTCGTGACTGCAAAGCCCTTCCTCTGTGCAAAGTAGAGTGTTTCCCTCTAAATCTACAAAGAAAACAACTCCGCTAAAATTTTGTGCTACCGAGGAATACATCTGTCGGATCATTCTTTCATCAAGATACTTTCCGTCATTTTCCTCATAATTATATCTTGTAAATCCTGACGCTCTTGTAACACTTTGCGAAAGATTACTCTGTGTTTCGGCACGCATATAGCGGGAAACCAAAAGAGCAAAAACTCCGCCGAGGAACACAAGACTGGTCAAGATAATTGCGGCGCAAACTGTAAAATACTTAGCAAAAAGGCTCTTTTTCATACCCTTTACTCTATTCCCTTAACCTCAAATTTATATCCTACGCCCCAAACAGTTTTAAGCGACCAATCTTCGCAAACTCCCTCCAGCTTTTCTCTAAGGCGCTTGACGTGAACATCAACGGTACGCGAATCACCGTAATACTCAAAGCCCCAGACCTCGTCAAGAAGCTGGTCACGGGTATAAACACGATTGGGATTTGAAGCTAAGTGGAAAAGCAGTTCAAGCTCCTTGGGAGGAGTGTCAACAGCCTTTCCGTCCACCTTAAGTTCATAGCTTTCAAGATTGATTGAAAGTTTCGGGAAATTGACTGCTTTTTTAGAAGAGTTGTCAGCCTCGGGAGCACTCGTAGTTCTTCTTAAAATTGCCTTAATTCTGGCAACGACCTCTTTTGAATCAAAAGGCTTTACGACATAGTCGTCAGCGCCAAGCTCAAGGCCGAGAACTTTATCAATGGTTTCTCCCTTTGCGGTTATCATTATAATAGGGCATTCCGAGGTTTTGCGAATTTCTCTGCAGACCTGCCAGCCATCCATATTAGGCATCATAACATCAAGCAAAATCAAATCGGGATTATTCTTTGCAAAAGCGTCAAGTCCATCTCTGCCGTCAAAAGCGAGTGTAACAGCGTACCCCTCTTTTTCAAGATAAAGGCGAAGAAGTTCGCAAATATTTTTATCGTCATCAACTACAAGAATTTTAGTTTGTGTCATAATTTTCACCTCTAACCTTTCTAACCAAAATATAACACAACTTCGTGAATAAACTTTTAACCTTTTATTTCGCTCAGATAAATTTTATACTAAAAATCAAAGGTAAAACGACTGTATTCCTCGGTAAATGCATCTATAGAGGTCCTCTCTGCGCCTATTTCAAAGCTTACAACCGACTTAAAATCATCAAAGCGCTTGTTTTTTGTTTTGGGAATACTGTCGGTGAACCATTTCCACTGACCTGTATAAATATCCTTATCGGTTATATAATCGCTAAGTCTTTGACTGTTCATTCCGAAATATTTAAGGCCTGTTCCGTCGGTTTCCGTCTGTTCCTTGGAAATATCGCAGTAATACCATTTGGAGTCAAGGCAAACTAAGTTCCAGCTATAATACTTTCCATCCTGCCAGCAGCTTACAGTTTTGCTTTCAATGCCAAGCTGCATAAGGAAAAAACTGTAAAGCGCCGAAATTGACTCGTCGCTTGCTTTTTTCTCAACAAGTGCGGTATAGAAATTATATTTTGTCTGCTCGTCGTCGGTTTCCTCTGTTGCAATAGACGAGCTTTCGCTCTGGGCAATGCCTGAGGAAGTAGTGCTTTGAGGTTTGGCAACCGCGCTTTCCTCGATTTTGATATTTTTCGCAAGCCAGCTATAAATTGAAAGCGCCGCCAGAGCGTCATCATCCGTCTTGGTAACACTTTGACTAAATATCTCGCTTACCGCCTTTTTAATCTCGTCGATTTTACTGCTGTGCTCATCCTTATAATTATATGAAATCAAGACCTTATTATCAGCAGAATCGTATTTGAGGTTGGAGACCAAAAAGGCATACGGAAAGTTCTCGCCTAAGGCAAAGCGAATATTATCGTAATCATCTCTTGCGGGCACAGAAACGCTTTCTTTTTGATTTATGATTGCATCGACAACGTTTTTGTAGTGCTCGGTTGTACCAAGTGCCTTTTTAACATCGGTAGACAGAACATATGGATCGAAATTGAATGTAAAGTTTCCGTCGGTTTCGGTTTTTGCAATTGCAGAGGAATCCTCATAATAGCTAATCTGAGAGGACACATTTAACTCCGAATCATTTTCTTTACAAGAAACCAGACTAAACGAAAACACTATGCAAATCAACAGAAAAAACGAAACAACTTTTTTCATTTATTTTAATCCTCCGTTTAATTATCTTTATATTAGGCAAAATTTAAATCTACTTTAAATTATTATAACAAATAAAGTATTAAAATTAAAGTCTTTTTTATTAAATGCTTTACAAACTTCGCAAAATATAATATAATTATAAAAAAATTATGGGGCTGATTACTTGTTTAAAAAATATATATTCCTATTTTTGCTCTCAATGGTTCCTGTTATTGAGCTCAGAGGAGCCATTCCATTTGCGGTGGGCTGGGATCTAAACATCCCTTTTTCCTATCTTCTCTGCATAGTCGGAAACATTCTTCCTGTTCCGTTTATAATCCTTTTTGGAAAGTTTATATTAGAAAAGCTTTCGCAGGTTAAAAAGATCGGTTCCTTCTTTAAAAAGATAATTGACAGAGCTGACAGAAAAGCTCACGAGCTTGGAAAGGCTGAATTTTGGGGACTTTATATTTTTGTTGCAATCCCCCTACCCGGTACTGGAGCGTGGACAGGTTCTCTGATAGCCGCAATTTTAAGAATGAGGCTCAAAAAAGCATTTTTAGCGATTGCTTTAGGCGTTTTAACAAGCGGCATCATTATGCTTTTGCTTTCGCTTGGAGTTTTTGAAGGAATTGCGCTTTTATTTAGTTAATAAGCAAAATACTTCACTAAAACAATGGAAAACACCACAGATTCAAAATGAGTCTGTGGTGTTTTTTTACAGGCAGAAAAATAATTATTTTCTCTGCTGTTTTATTGCAAGTTTCGCTTTTGTGGCACAAAAGCAATTAGGCTTAGCCCAATCCCATTTCAATTTATCCGTTAAGAGCAACACCCTTGTGGCCGGGGGTTATTTTTATATGCCGAGGACGCGTGTTGCGATCTGAAAATAGATAACAAGTGAAACCGCATCAACAATGGTTGTTATAAAGGGGCTTGCCATAACCGCGGGGTCAAGTTTTAGGCACTTTGTGACTATCGGCAGTGTGCAGCCAATTATCTTGGCGATAAAAACAGTTACAATAAGCGTGGCACAAACAACAATGCAGACCGCAAGCGAAACCTTATCTATAAACAAAAGCTTTAAAAAATTGACTATTGCAAGTGTAATACTGCAGAGAAACGCAACACGAATCTCCTTCCATATAACCGGAAATATTTCTTTTATTGAAATCTCACCGAGGGATATACTACGGATAACCGAAACCGACGATTGACTTCCCGAGTTTCCTCCCGTGCTCATAAGCATCGGGATAAAGGCGGTCAAAATCACATAACCGTGGGAAAGTGCTTCTTCGTAATTTCTGATTATGCTGCCGGTAAAGGCCGCAGAAAGCATAAGGATGAGTAGCCAGGGAATCCTCTTTAAATATGTTTCAAACACACCAGTTTTCATATATGGCTTGTCAGTCGGAACGATAGCTGCCATAGCTTCCATATCCTCCGTTGCCTCGTCCTGCAGAACGTCGATGGCATCGTCAACTGTTACAATACCGACAAGTCTGTTTTCGTTATCAACTACAGGAAGCGCCAGAAGGTCATAGTTCATAAAGAGCTCTGCAACGGTTTCCTTGTCCTCTGTGGTTGAAACGCTTTTAAAGTTTGTTGCCATAAGGTCGCCGACAAGACAGTCCATAGACGACAAAAGCAGTGTTTTGGCAGAAACTATTCCGAGCAGCTGGCGATTTGCAGAAATGATATAGGCAGTATATATCGTTTCTTTATCAACGCCGTTTTGTCTTATTCGTTTAAAAGCCTCTTCAACCGTCATATCCTTTTTTAGACTTACATACTCGGTCGTCATAATACTTCCTGCACTATCCTTAGGATACTGAAGCAGCATATTTATGCTTTTTCTTGTTTCGGCATCAGCGGTGCGCAGTATTCTCTTTACAACATTTGAAGGCATTTCCTCAATCATATCAACGGCATCGTCAAGATAAAGGTCACTCAGCACCTCTTTAAGTTCTCTGTCGCTAAACGCGTGAATAAGCTTTTCCTGAGCATCAGAATCCATATAGGCAAAAACATCTGCGGCGGTGTCTTTAGGCAAAATTCTGAATACAAGCGGAAGCTGCTCATCAGAAAGAGATTCAAGTATCTCAGCCGCGTCAAAAGACTTTTGCTCACTTAAAATCGATTTTACCTCTGAATATTTTTTTTCCTTTAAAAGTTCCTGAATTTTTTCAAGCATACTGTTTTACCTCCAATATAAGTATGATTTTAAAAATTCCAGTGAAACCCCAAAATATTCTATTTTGTTTTGAAAAAGGCGCGAAAACCTTTTTCGCTTATAAAAAAGCATAATCGGGGCACGCTGGAGGCAGGCCCTGGGTCTGCAGTTTTCACACCTTTCACTCCCTTCAAAAAATAAAAAACTGCCGAAACTTCGGCAGTTAACTCACGAAAATCACCCACTATATGCGGGCACAACCGTTTGAGCTTTAGCTTCGCAGGGCAATGAAGCTGCATTAGACATTACCTTGGTTTCGATAATGCCTGCTGGCCATCTCGTAGTGTCTCCACTATTTTGCGGCAGCAGCCCGTATCCCTGTGGTAGCCTTACCTACCGGATTTCCAAATTTATTTTATTACTACTATTGCAATTTGTCAACACTTTAAAGCAGAATATCTTTTTCGTGAAGCACTACTCCACTTTCAACAAGAAGGCGTTGCAACTCTTTTACATTCAAAGACGAAAAATCATCTGTGATTGCGGCGGCTGTACCCGCGGCCTGTCCTGTTACAGCACAGCAAGGAATTACCCTCATAACGTCCCACAAGGTTTCGTTCACGCTTGTGCATCTTCCTGCAACAATAAGGTTTTTAATTTGCTTGCAGTACAACGTTCTGAAAGGCACCTCATATATCGGGCCGCGCTTTTTCCAATTTGACACCATTCCTATAGAATCATCAAAATGGGTATGTTCTTCTGTGTGAGAAAGTGTATATTCGCCGACGATTTTGCGGGTCATACGAACCTGCGGTATAGTCGGGATCGTAGCAATGCAAACATCCTTGTTTGATTTCCTCTTTTCAAGCCAGTCGTTTAAAATGGTCTGATGAGCCAGACAAACCATTTCAGAAAGCTCTTTGCCATCAAGGCCCGAAAAACGCCTGTCAACGAGCGGCTTACCCTCGTTACCTGTTTTTTCTTCGTCGGGAATATCTGCTGCGCCGAGTGTGTGACATTTATATCCGTTTTCATCAGAATAATAGTACCACGCAGCCAACACATTGCCCTGCTTAAAGGTTTCAGTAGGCGCACCGGCGAATTTCGCAATATCGCAATCCCCGCTTGCATCAACAACTGAGTTTATATAATACTCAGTTTTTCCCGATTTATTTTCAACATACAACTTGGTGATTTTTTGATTTTTTGTTTCGGCATCTACAACATAGCTGCCATAGAGAATGTCTACTCCCTCTTTAAGCAGAAGCTTTTCAGCAAGAATAGCAAAAACCTGCGGATTGTACCGCACTAAAAAGCGCTTATCCTTTTCTGTTTTTGTTCCATTGCCGTCAAGCCAGTTGTCAGGATAATCGCCCTCGTTACCGTAGGTGATAGAAAGCCTTAAAAGCTCCTCAGCAATGCCAAAGGAAACCTGATGGCCAAATCCATCGCACAGCGGCAGATATATTGTAATAAGTCCCGCAGTTCCCAAGCCGCCAAGCATATATTCTTTTTCAAAAAGCACAACCTTTTTACCTAATCTTGCCGCAGAGAGCGCCGCAGAAATTCCTGCAAAGCCTCCTCCGCAGACGGCTACATCGTACCTTTTACTAGCGCACATCGAAAGTCCCTCCGCAAACGTATTATGATTGTTTAACAGCTTTTTTCTCCATAAGTTTTAAAAGCCTTGGTCTGTTATAGCGCTGGATAACAATAAACTGCGCATCAAAAATCATTGCCGCAACAGCGGTAATAAGGAAAATCCAGAACTCTCCCCACAAAATCGAAAAGAAAATGCTCGACACCGAGATGGCCTCGTTAACCCAATGGTCGACCTCGGATTTTGCCGTAACGTTTGCAATCTCATCAAGTGAATGTTTTTTAAGAGAAAAATGCTCGGGATTATATGTAAGAGCCTTGCCCTTCCAATTTTTAACCTTCAAAAGCTTGTACAAGCCCTTTTCAAAAGGCAGTTCCTTAAACCACCAATGATTGCGGTCGATTTTAAACAGCTTGGTAACGTTTCCCATAATGATTCTGAGCCAAAAATGATACATTATCATAAAGGACACTATGCCTATCCACAAAACCACACCGCTATCGGTAGTTCCGCCGTAATAAAGCACAAAACAAACAAGCGCAATTATAATTGTTGCCGCAATTACGCTGTACATAAATATAGCAGGCCCGCTCTTCTTTTCCTTGCTCATAAAAATTTCTCCTATAAAAATTGCTTTATAACTTCTTATTGTATACTTGTAGGGACCGGCGTCCTCGACGGTCCACAAAGCACTTGCTGAATAAGGTCACGGACCGTCGAGGACGCCAGTCCCTACAAATTTATCAAAAAGTATACTACTATTTAAAAATAGACTTTAAAGGAAAAATCTCCTGATTTAATCTTAAAATAAAGAATCACAGCAATAATTATAATAGCAGTAATAGTAGAAATCACTTTTTTAATTTTTGCTTATTTTTCAATTTTTTTCTTTGCTTTTTCTTGATTTTCTGCGATTTCTGATTCAGTTAAAATATTTTTATGCAACTCTTTTTGTATTCTATCAATAACACACTGTGTATCGTAATCCACAACATTATCACAGGAATAACATTTAAAATCATATTCAGATAACTCAATATCACCAAAAATACGCGTATGATTTATCCGATTGTATTTTTCGTAATCGGGATCTTCGCGACGAACAAGTCTGGTTTTAGTTTTAGTTAGCATACGCTCGCCACATTTAGCGCAGTAAAACTTTTTAGTTTTCATTTCTATTGGCATAGATCCAACTCTTGTCGCCATTATATAGCTCCTTTTAAATACTATTTTGTCTTATTAGCGGCCGTGCCGCACAAGAAAAGCAACAGTTTCGCAATGGATTGTACGGGGGAAAAGATCGGCGGGGATTACCTTTTTAGCGGCGTAGCCTTTCTCTTTTAAAAGCGCTATATCACGGGCTAATGTTGCGCTGTTGCAGGAAACGTAGACTATCTTTTTAGCGTTAGAGGCAGCAAGGGCCTCTATTACGTCGCCGCTGAGACCCTTTCTTGGCGGGTCAACGATAAGGGCATCGAATTTATAGCCCTTTTTGATAAGCTCGGCAACAAGCGAGGCATCGCCGCAATAAAATTCAGCGTTTTCGATGCCGTTATCGAGCGCATTTTGCTTTGCGTTCTCTATTGCGGCGGGAATTATCTCAATTCCAACCACCTTTTTAACTTTATCTGCAACAGAAAGGCCGATAAGACCTGCTCCACAGTACAAATCAAGTAGAGTTTCACTACCTTTTAGCTCTAAAAGCTCACCTGCAAGGCGGTAAACCCTCTCTGCCATATCGTGATTCACCTGATAGAATGACAAGGGCGAAAGCTTTACAGCAAGTCCGCACATTACGTCAGTAATGGTATCACTACCCCATGCAGTTATGCATTTTTCGCCTAAAATAACGTTATTTGCAGTCTTATTCACATTTAAAACTATGCTTTTTATCTGCTCAAACTTGCTTGTTAGTCTTTCGCAGAGTGCATTTATGCCTGTAAAGGTGTTTCCATTTACAACTATACATACCATTATTTCTCCGCTAACACTACCCTGACGCAGATAAATATGGCGAACTAAACCTTTATGAGCCTTCTCATCATAGACAGAGACCTTATTTTCGGTCATAAATGCTTTGATTTCTGCTAATATCTCTTTAAAAATTTCAGGCTGAAGCAGACAATCCTCAATCGGAATAATTCTATGGCTTCTCGGCGCATAAAAGCCAAATACTATTTCGCCGCCAGCGTTTAAGCCCACAGGGTACTGTCCTTTATTGCGGTAGCGCTCGGTTTTAGTCGGCTCGCACACGATTTCTCCCGCTTCAAAATCAGCGGTTTTGCCGATTGTTTTTACATTATGGAAAACCTGCTCGGCCTTTTCTCTCGTTTCAGCCTCATAGCTTATATGTCTATAAGCACAGCCGCCACACTTTTCAAAAACAGGGCAGTTATTCTCTACCCTATCTTTTGAAACCGATAAAAGTCTTTCAAGTTTTCCAAAGGCATAGTTTTTAAGCACCTTAACAATTTTAACCTCGACTATATCGTTGGCTGCGGTGTTTGGCACAAAAACTACCATATCGTTAATTCTGCCAACGCCGCTGCCTTCAGATGTAATCGAGGTTATTTCAAGTTCTACTATATCGTTTTTGTTAATACTCTTCATTTTCTTACCTTAAAACTCCCATTTATCCATAGCGGCAAAAACATCATATTCGGTAACGGTTTCGTTTCCATCAAGAGTTGCTGAGAAAAACGCAGTACCATTTCGGTACAAAATCGGAATGAACGGAGTTTTTAAATCAAAGGTTCGCAGGAAATCATCAAGGGTTATTTCCCCCGCGAGATACTGATTATATGCAAGTAAGCACACGCCCTCATCGTTAACGGCATTAAGCGAGCCGACAGACAAAAGCGACGATATGTCATTATCGGCGGTTAATTTAACCTCGCCGATAAACAGATCGTAATCGCCCGATGCTATTCTTGCCTTATAGATTTCTGAACTTTCCTCAATTATTTCAACGCCTATTCCAGCCGCCTCTAAGTTAAGCTTAACGGCCTGAGCGGCTCTTTTTCTTGCAGTATTTTCGCTATTTACTGCGAGTCTCAATCTCATTTCAGTTGTTTCGTCGAGCATAAATATGCCGTTTTCGTTCTTTTCGGTGTAACCGCAGGTACCAAGCAGTATCTGCGCCGCTGATGAATCGTTCAAGGCAATAGAATAGTCTTTACTATTTAAGTCGGTTGCCTCGGGGTGAAAAGGTGCCGCTGTAGCAAAGCCCGCTCCCGCATAGGCATCTGTTAAGATATTTTTACGGTCAACACAAAGGGAAACTGCTTTTCTGAAATCTTGATTTGCAAGTAATGCATTATTACTGTTAACTCCAAGATAAACAAGATTATTCATCAAAACCGAGCTTGAGCTTGAAGCCGCAAAATTAAGGCTTGAATCAAGGTTTGCATAAAGAAAATTTATGCTGCCTATCTTGACCATATAAGGCAGAGTTGAGTATTTATGAATTTGGGTAAGCGAAATACTGTCAATATTAGTTTTTCTTAATGTGTTGTATTCGTTTTTAACAAGCCCGTCAGAAGCACTATCAGTAGCAAACCTATATCTGCCGCTACCTACCGCCATACCCTGCTTTGAGCCGCTCTTTATTATAGGGAATGTGAGATTTTTTGCAAAGTTGCGGTCTATCTTTTTCAAGGTAAACACAACTGCACCGTCTTTTACCTTGCAGGACGAAACATTATCAAGGCGCTCAGAAAACTGAGAGCTGCTTTTTGCGCTCGACACAGAGCTTACAACATCCTGAGCTGTTACCTCACTCCCGTCAGAGAATTTCAAGCCTTTTTTAAGTGTTACAGTACAAATATTGTCCTCAAAAGATACACTTTCAGCCATTACATTCTCTACCGAAAAATCGTTATTAACCTTTACGAGCGAATCGTACAAAAGGCTACCTAAGTAAAAGTTTGTGCTTTGGGTTGCAGAGTAAGGATTTAAAGAATCGTTTGAAAAAAAAGCAAGCGAGAATATACGCTCCTGTTCCACTTCGCTTACAGTCGACGAGGTTTCACTGATGGTTATAGACGAGCTAACATTCGACGAAGAATTAGAACGACAAGAGGTGAAGGCTGAAAAGCACAAAACAAGGCACAAAAGCCACACAGTCTTTTTCAAACCGTTCACCTCCTTTAAAGTTTTATTTTATATTCTATGGAGAATTTCAGTATATGTCGGCATAGGCCAATATTTTTTATCCACCATAGGTTCAATACTGTCACAGGCTTTTCTGAGATTATTCATAGCGGGAATAACCTCATCTCTGCAAAGCTCCGCTTTTTTAAGCCAATCAGTAACATCCGAAAGCTTGTTTACCATCTTGGAAAGCACGATAACACTATTAGTTATCTCGTCAATTCTATTTGAAAGCTCTTTAACAAGCCTATCAACCGCCGAGCTCGGTGCACCCGCTCTCGAAAGATTAAGGGCACTGTTCGCAATCTCTCCCGCATACTTAATGCAGGCGGGCAAAATCTGCCGCGATGCCATTTCAAGCATAGTGTCAGCCTCGATGTTTATGGTTTTAACGTAATTTTCAAGGCAGATCTCGTATCTCGAAATACATTCGGTTTTATTAAGCACGCGGTATTTCTCAAAGAGAATAATATTCTTGGGGTCAGAGAGAGCCTTTGCGGCGTCAACGGTGCTTCTCATAATGCAAAGACCGCGGCGCTCTGCTTCATTATGCCAAGCCTCAGAGTAGTTGTTTCCGTTGAATATAATTCTGCCGTGATTTTTAACAGTATATGTGACCAGATCAACAACACCCTCTTCAACAGAGGTTGCATTCTTAAGGCGGTCAGCAATAAACTCAAGCGCCTCCGCGCAGATCGTGTTCATAATATAGGTCGAAACCGCAACGGATGCAGACGAGCCGACCATTCTAAACTCGAATTTATTACCCGTAAAGGCAAAGGGCGAAGTCCTGTTTCTATCAGAGCTATCGCTGTTTAAGGTAGGCAGAACTGCAATGTCATCAAGCAGCCTTTTGGTGTGCATTTCGCTCTGCTCGGTGTGGTTTGCAATATGATTTAAAATATCGGTAAGCGCATCGCCGAGAAATACCGAAATGATGCTGGGCGGAGCCTCGTGTCCGCCGAGGCGGCAATCATTACCTGCGGATGCAGCGGAAAATCTGATAAGGTCCTGATACTTATCAACTGCAATAATAACGGCGCAAAGGAAGGTCAAGAATTTCAGGTTATGCTCAGGGTGCTTACCGCTGGAGAAAAGATTTTCACCCAGGTCGGTAGAAAGCGACCAGTTATTGTGCTTGCCCGAACCATTTACGCCATCAAAAGGCTTTTCGTGCAGTAAGCAGGCAAGTCCGAGCTTTTTAGCTTCAATTCGCATCGTTTCCATAACGATCTGGTTATGGTCGCAAGCCTTATCAGCCTCGCAGAAAAGCGGAGCAAGTTCGTGCTGAGCGGGAGCGGCCTCGTTATGCTTGGTTTTTGAGGCAACGCCCATCTTCCAAAGCTCGTTATCAAGCTTTTTCATAAACTCAGAAACGCGCAGGCGAATTCTGCCGCAGTAATGATCACCAAGCTCCTGACCCTTTACGGTTTTAGAGCCAAACAAGGTTCTACCACAAATCTTAAGGTCAAGGCGGTTTTCATAATCTGCTCTGTCAACAAGGAAATATTCCTGCTCAGCGCCGACAGTTGCAATAACGCGTGAGGTTTCAGTATCGCCAAGGCATCTGAGAACCTTGAGCGCCTGCTCGGAAACCGCCGCATTAGAGCGAACGAGCGGGGTTTTATGGTCAAGAGCCTCACCTGTATACGAGCAGAACGCTGTGGGAATATAAAGGCTGTTATCCTTTACAAAAGCAGGAGAGTTAGGATCCCAAACGGTGTAGCCTCTTGCCTCAAAGGTTACTCTAAGGCCGCCCGAGGGAAAACTTGAAGCATCAGGCTCGCCCTTAACAAGCTCCTTGCCCGAGAACTCAAGCATAGGCTTTCCGTCCGCAGTGGGAGTTAAAAAGGCATCAAATTTACCTGCAGTAGCGTTATTCATAGGCTGGAACCAATGAGTAAAGTGGGTTGCGCCCTGCTCTATTGCCCAGTCTTTCATAGCGCCGGCTACGGTTTCAGCAAGCGAGGTATTAAGCGGGAGGCCTTTTTTAATTGTTGAAACAAGGCTATTATAAGCATCTTCGGGCAGACGCTGTTTCATAACCGCATCGCTAAAAACGCGGCATCCGAAATTTTTCTCAAGCTCTGTATTCATACAAACAACTCCTAAACGGAAAATAGATATTTTATAAATGTTATTATAACACATTATTTAGCGATTTGTAAAGCAAACTAATGTAAAAATGTGTTAATTTGGGTTGAAAAAAAGCAGGTTTTATTTTATAATATATAAAAGCAAACATTTTCGGAGGATGAAAATAGATGAAACTTGGTATCGTGGGGCTTCCAAACGTTGGAAAAAGCACCCTTTTTAATGCAATTACAAACGCGGGCGCACAGTGTGCAAACTACCCTTTCTGCACCATTGAGCCTAATGTTGGAATAGTTACTGTTCCCGACGAGCGTCTTGACAAATTAGAGGCGATGTACGACTCTGACAAAAAGACCTACGCAGTAATCGAATTTGTTGACATTGCGGGTCTTGTTAAGGGCGCATCAAAGGGCGAGGGTCTTGGAAACAAGTTCCTTGCAAACATCCGCGAAGTTGATGCAATCATTCACGTTGTCAGATGCTTTGAGGACGTTAATATCATTCACGTTGACGGCTCGGTCGGCCCCAAGCGCGACATTGAAACCATCAACCTCGAGCTTATCTTCTCGGACATCGAGATTCTTGACCGCCGCATTGACCGTACCAAAAAGGCACTCAAGGGCGACAAATCACTTGCCGCAGAAATTGCTCTGCTTGAAAGGCTCAAGGCTCATCTTGAGGAAGGCAAATCTGCCCGCTCCTTTGAGCGTGACGAGGACGAGGATAAGATTCTCGCCACCATTTCCCTGCTTTCTGACAAGCCTGTCATCTACGCCGCAAATATGAAAGAAGATGATTTCCTCGGCGACATTGAAGAAAACGCTTTTTACAAAGAAGTTTGTGAAATTGCGGCTTCTGAATCGTCAGGCGTGCTTTCAATATGCGCAAAAATCGAAGAGGAAATCTCTGATATGTCGAACGAGGACAAGCTTATGTTCTTAAATGACATCGGGCTTTCTGAATCGGGTCTTGACAGGCTTATAAAAGAGTCCTATTCCCTTTTAGGTCTTATCTCATTCCTTACTGCAGGAAAGCAGGAAGTAAGAGCTTGGACCATCAAGGAAGGCACAAAGGCTCCGCAGGCGGCAGGAAAGATACACACCGACTTTGAGCGTGGTTTTATAAGAGCTGAAATCATTTCCTATGATGAGCTAATGGCAAACGGCAGCATTGCCGCCGCCAAGGAAAAAGGCCTTGTTCGGCTTGAGGGCAAGGACTACGTTATGAAAGACGGAGACGTTACTCTCTTTAGATTTAATGTTTAAAATTAAGGCTTCGGGATATATGCCCGAAGCTTTTTTATTTGACAAAACTCAGCGCTTGTATTAAACTCAAAGTAAGGAATAATCGGAGGTGTTATAATGCTTAAAAAACTAATTTGTTTAGCTACTTCTGCTATTGTTTTGCTTTGTTTATCTGTTACAGCTTTTGCAAACTCGGCGCAAACTCAATGGAGCGGCGTTGACGGAAGCGGTGCCATTGTAAAAGAGGAAAACTGTCCGCTTGTGGTCGAGAGCGAAAAGCTAACATTTGATATTCCCGAGTTTCCGCAAATCTACTACGAAACGACAGAGGACTATCTAAACTACAGCGCAAGCGTTACCGCAGAGTACACCTTTAAAAACACTGCGGACTACAAGGTAGATGCGACGCTCGTTTTTCCCTTCGGCGCGTATCCTTCCTATGTTTACTACGACGAGGAAACCGGTTACAATGCAGACACCGAAAAATTTGACATACTTGTAGATGGCAAAGCAACGAAGAAAAAGCTAAGGCACACCTTTGTTTCGCTTGACGAATTCGACAAAGAAAAGGACATTTCAAAGCTAAATGACGGCTTTAAAGAGGATGGATTTTTCTCGCCCGACACTCCCGTTAAGGTGTATGTTTTTGAGGCAAAAGGAATTGACGAAAGCCTGCTTTCGTCAGCCTGCATAATAGCACCTTTTTCCGCAGACCCCGACAAATCGCGCATAGTTTTATCCGACTGCACCATTTTAGAATACAAAGATGACAAGGTCTACGCGGGTCTTTGGACAGATATCGGAACATCTTTTACAATGTACGTAATTGGCGAGGACATCGACTATACTCCTGAGTGGACAATTTACGAAAACGGCATGCAAGAAAACAAGATCGACGGCGAAGTTGAACTGCTTTTTACTGACAAGAGCACCTTTAAAGACATTGCGCTGATGTTCCACAGTCATGAAGGCGGAATATCTGAAAGCGACTGGTACAACGCCGTGATTGACAAGCTCAATTACTACGAATACGACCTTGGTTTCATCGGCTCTGACTATGAATTTTTGGTTACTGACGAGCTTATGCGCTGGTACGAATACGAGCTTTCTGCAGAGCCGAATCAAACCGTTACAAACACGGTTACAGCGCCGCTTTATCCCACGATAGACGAGGGCTACGATCCGCCAAAATACGAATATACCTACCTACTTTCTCCTGCTCAAAACTGGAAAGAGTTTGGTCGGCTTGAGATAGAGATAAACACCCCATACAATATTTTAAAAAGCAACTTAGGCAAGTTTTCAAAGGACGGCGAAAAATACACACTGCACCTTGATTCTCTGCCAAAGAGCGAGTGCGAATTTACCCTCTGTTCTGTTAAAAATCCTAAAAAAATACACACGCCGATAGTTCTCGGTGTGCCGCTTGAAATTATCATTTTAGTTGCTGTTGTTTTTGTAATTTTAATAGCCGTAATCATCGTGCTTGCAGTGATTGTAGCAACAAACCGCAAAAAGAAAAACAACTAAATAAAAATCCACCCGCATATGATATGCACCACAAAAGTTAGACACTTTTGGGGTGCATATCATATGGCGTAGTTTTCGTTATACAAAAAACCGCCCCTTACAAAAGGGGCGGTTTTAATTTTAACCTATTTGCCGATTCTTATAATGCTGCCTTTGGGGATTGTTTTATCACATTCAAACGAATACTGAGACATGGGGTGGTTTGCATTTTCGCAGGACTCGCCGTCTGCGTTGCAGAGGTTTTTAACTACCGCCTCAAACGGCTTTTGGCCGCTTACAAGAATTTCGACGGTTTCTCCCTCATGCATTCCGTTTTTAGAGGTCATAAAAACTCTGCCTTCCCTATAATTGTCAACGATTGCCGCTATATCATAGTTTCTGACGTAGCCGCCGCTTTGGTAGCACTGGGCGTTTTCGGGTCTGCCGAAATAAAATCCCGTTGTGTATTCCCTATGGCTTACCTTATAAACCTCGTCGTACATCCAGCGATTTTCACCTTCGGGCATACTGCCGTTTTTAAGATAATGATCAATTACGGCGCGGTAGGCATTTGTTACGACTGCAACATAGTAAGAGGACTTTGCTCTGCCCTCGATTTTAAAGCTTGAAATACCAGCATCGCAGAGCTTATCAATATGCTCGATAAGGCACATATCCTTACTGTTAAGAATATAAGTTCCCTCGGGCTCTTCGTAAACAGGGAAATACTCGCCGGGTCTTTTCTGCTCCATAAGGTAATACTGCCAGCGGCAAGGCTGAGAGCATTCGCCGCGGTTTGCATCGCGGTTTGTCATATAATTTGAAATGGTGCATCTGCCCGAAAAGGACATACACATTGCGCCGTGAACAAAGGTTTCAATTTCAAGGTTGGGGTTAGTCTTATCCCTCAAAATTCTGATATCGTCAAGCGAAAGCTCGCGGGCAAGCACAACTCGTTTTGCTCCCATTTCGTAAAAGGCATTTGCCGAAGCATAGTTTACAATTCCTGCCTGAGTTGAGATATGCACCTCGGCATCCGGCAGAATTTTTTTGATAAGGGTAAGCACGCCCACGTCGGAGATTATGAAGGCATCCACGCCCGTAGCAGAGGCATTTTTAAGGTAATCTGCCATTCTATCCATCTCGCTGTTTGTGGGCAGAGTGTTGCAGGTTAAATAAATGCGTTTGCCCTTTGCATGTGCAAGGTCTGCCGCCTTTTTCATATCCTCAAAGCCAAAGTTTGCGGCTGCGGCTCTCATTCCGTATTCATTCCCGCCGAGATAAACAGCGTCTGCCCCGAAGTTAAGAGCGGCATCAAGGCGTTCCATATCCCCTACGGGACTTAAAAGCTCGGGTCTGTTTTTAATAATCATTAGTTACCTTCTAATTTAGCATTAACCTTTTGCGCAGTATTGCAGTTATTAAGATGCTGCGAATAGGTTGTGGAATAGTAGTATTTACCGGTATTATCGGTTACAAAGTAGTAGTAATTTGTTTTATCGGGGAAAAGTGCGGCACGGATCGCCTCTTTGGTTGGATTACAGATAGGGCCAGGCATAAGTCCCTGACGCTTATAGGTGTTATAAGCATCATAAAGCTCCTGATACTCATAGGCAATGCTCGGCTTTATGGCGCGCTCGACATAGTTTATGGTTACATCGGACTGGAGATTCGGGAAAAGTGTGCTGTTAAGTCTGTTATGGAAAACAGAGGAAACAGTTCCCATTTGGTTTACATCTCCCGCCTCGGCTTGAATGAGCGAGGCAATGGTGATGATCTCATCAAAGGTGTACTCAGACTCTTCAATAGCGCTTATAATTTCAGAATCAAGATGATTTACAAAGTTTGCAAAGAACTTTTTAGCAATGCCCTCATAATCATCTGTACCGACATAAAACTCGTATTTATCGGGATAGAAATAGCCCTCATATTTATAGTATCTGTACTTGTTATCGGGAACATCTGAAATAAAGTCGTAGGACACTTCCATTCTCTCGACAGCCTTTGTAAAGGCGTTTATATCAGAAATAACACCCTTTGATTTAAGTTCCTTTGCTATATCGTAGAGGTTCCAGCCCTCAATGACGGTTACCTCAACAACATCGTCTTTTTTAACGTTCTTTTTAAGCTCTAAAACTATTTCATCGTAGCTCATATTCTCTGCAAAGGTGTGGTAACCGTACTGGAACCCCTCGGTCTTATTGCCAAGCTTGCAGAAAACTCTGAACAACAGCGGCTGCTCGATAATCCCGCTTTCGTAAAGGGCATCTGCGATCTGCGCGGTACCGGAGCCTTTTTCTATGTATACATCCTTTTCAGCACTGCTGAAATCAAGACCGTAGATATCCTTAAACCCAAAGATAATAAAAACAGACAGCAAAACAGAAACAGCAACGATAATAAGCATTCTGATTAAAATGCCGAGCTTTGATTTTTTCTTTTTCTTCTTTTTCTTGGGTCTGTGAATATCCTCTGCAGCGGTTTTCTCAGCGACCTCAGCCACAGGTTGCTCTACCGTATGCTCGTTCTCCTCTGCAGGCACAGCTTCCTCGATTACAACCTCAGGCTTATGATTTTCTAATTCGTTTATATTTTTCTCATCCACTTTATTCACCCGTTTCCTTTGTTTTTCTATATAGATTATCCGTTTTTCAGTTACAACAATATCTGCGGCTATATCATACTTATCTTTAGGAAGATTATCAAAAATACAGCTTTCATAGCAAATGCCGATTTTAAGCCCGCTATACGAGCATAAAAACCTATCATAGCACCCTTTTCCGTACCCAAGGCGGTATCCGTTTTTGTCAAACGCCAAAGCGGGCAGAATGCAAACCGAATTTGAAAATTCTATAAGCCTTTGGCACTTTTCTGCTATCGGCTCTCTTACGCCAAATCCGCTTTTCTGTGTTTCGCCAAGCGAAGTAATGGTGTAAAAATCCATATTTCCATCGCTGTCGCGCATTTTCGGCGCGGCAACAGTTTTGTTAAGCACAAAAAGCTTTGAAATGATATTCTCGGTGTCAACCTCTGTTTGCTTGGAAACATAACACAAAACCTTTTGCGCGGACAATAATTCCTTTAATGAAAAGAGATTTTGCGCTATCGCCATATCCATTTTTGATTTTTCGTAAGTGTCTAAGCCTTTTCGTAACTCTTTAAGCCTTTTTCTAAGCTCGTTTTTATCTATTTTTTGCATATCATTGAAGAAAGAATTTTATCAGCGGTTTCTTTATCTCTGAGCAGCTCAACGAGCTTTGCGGCAAACTCATAAACAGTTCCCGCGCCGCGCGAGGTTATAATATTCTCATCGTGAACAACTCTATCGTTTACAACGGTTGCTTGAATGAGTTGGTCTTCAAAGCCGGGATAGCAGCAAGCCTTTTTGCCGCGGAGCAGGCCTTTATGACCTAAAATAGAGGGTGCTGCGCAAATTGCGGCTATGTATTTTCCCTCACTATCCGCCTTATCAACTACACTGTTAACGCTGACAGATTTTTCAAGTTCAAGGGTTCCGGGCATTCCCCCTGGCAGAACTACCATCTCTACCCCGCCGTCATAAACAAACTCGGCATCGGTCAAATCCGCTACAACACTGATTTGGTGAGAGCCTGTAACAGTTTTTGAGCCAACTCCAACGGTTGTAACGGGAATTTCTGCTCTGCGCAGAATATCAACAGTTGCAAGAGCCTCAATTTCCTCAAATCCGTTTGCTAAAAATACGTAAACCATAGTTTTTCCTCGTTTCTTTTTCTGTAAAGTAAATTCACTTTACACTTTTATCTTAAGATTACTGAGCTTTCCTTTGAGAGCAAGGTGGTCGGGATTATAGGAAAGCTTTGCTTTTCTCAAGCCCTCATCACCCGAATCATCCTCGCGGTTGACCCATTTAATATCGAATTTTGCAAGACTATCCTTAACAAATTCATTATTTATAACGGCATAGCTACCATCAAAAGAGCGGTTTGCCTTTTCTACGTGAACATAAAGGCAATCATCCTTAACCTCTCCAAGTGTAAAGGCAACAACCTTTCCATCAACCTCTAAAAAAGAGCCAAATAAACCGAACTTTTTCATATTTTCGAGCAGATACCAGCATCTTTCACGCTCGATCTGCTCTGAAATACTCTGTGTTTCTACCGCTTTTGAGAACTCCTCAAAGAACGCAATAACCTTATCAATATTCTGCTCGGTTATTTGGTTATAGGAATATTCATAACTCTTTTTAAACTTAGAGATATGGTTTCTTTTCTGGTGATATTTTCTACCGCTAAGCTGAGCTAAGTCCTCTGCCCTATAAACATAGTCAGAATAGTCTCTTGACTCGGTATAGTCAAAATCAAGAAATTCATTGAATTTCTCAAAGTTTGATGGGGCGATTGATGTAAAGGAAGGCTCGATACCCTTTTCCTTGCAGTAGTTAAAAATGTCCATTACCGCGGCTTTAAAATCACCGCTGCCGCAAGGCATATAAAACCTCTCAATACCTCTATGGAAGCTGGCTTTAATAATCATCATACCGTTTGAAATTGCATAGCATAAACTAAGCGGCTTTTTCCACATCATAACAAAGCCGGTAGTATAATCGCTACATCCGCTTTTTTCAAACGATAGATATTCTTTTACTAAATCAGCATCACTGTTTCTGATAGCTTTAAACTCAAGTGTACTCAAAAAAACTTCGCCTTCAATCAGGTTATTTATTTAAAATCTCGTTATATTTTGCCCGCATTTCTTTAGATTTTCCACAGCTCATTCTTCCCTCACTGCAAGCACCATGAGCGCAGGCGGGACCTGCATTTGTAAAGAGCTCGGGAGCCACCTTGCAAACCTCTCTGAGCATCTGGTCAGCAACCTCTCTTATCTCCCACTGTGCACGATTGCAACAACGGTGCTTAAAGAAATTAAGCAGGCTTCTTGTATTCATAGTAACAACCATTTTGGTTTCACAAGCGTTGGGAAGGACAAATCTTGCATCTTCATTAGCAAGCTTTTGGGCTGCCTTTCTCGCCGTCTTTTCCTCTTGTCCCTGCGCTACAAGCTCTTTTGTGTGTTGCTCGGTTAAAATTGCGGCAAGCTTATCGTAAGAGTCCTGCGCGCTCTGCATAGCTTTAAGATAAATATCTTTTGCCTCAGGATTTTTCTCTATCTCGGGAGGAGTTACATATTCAAACATTTTTTCGCTTACATAGCGCTGGCTTTTAACGCTGTAAGAAGCAATTCTATGCCTTGTAAACTGGGCAAGGACCGCTCTGGAAATACCCTCAATACCAAAGGTAAAGCTGGCGTGCTCAAGGGGGCTTTCGTGTCCCAAACTCGCAAGCATTTCAACAAAATCCCTTGCTTTTTCAGGGGTAAGATTATTTCCGAGCTCCTCAATACCGCTGCTTGAATAGCAGAGCTTTGCCGCCTGTGCAACTGTTTTGACAGGCTCATAGCTGTGCGCAATTAAAAACACCTTTGCCGGCATTTTTTATTCCTCCAAACCATTTCATATTCCATTATATTTTACCACTTATATTTCCTGCCGTCAACCTTGTTTAAGTAAATTAACCTTTAAATACTTGACATATATTTTTAATGAGTAGTATTATATATAAAAAGACTTTTGGAGGGCAATATGGTACATATCGGAAACGAATGGGACAAGGTTTTATCGGGAGAGTTCGAAAAAGAATACTACATAAAGCTTCGCGCCTTTTTAAAGGCGGAATATTCGTCGCGCCATATTTTCCCCGATATGTATGATATTTTCAATGCACTTAAATACACCTCCTATGGCGATGTTACGGCGGTTATTTTGGGGCAGGACCCCTATCACGGTGCCGGACAAGCTCACGGGCTTTGTTTTTCGGTTAAAAAAGGGGTTACCCCTCCCCCATCACTTGTAAACATTTTCAAGGAGCTCGAGAGTGACATCGGTCTGCCTCCAGCCGCACACGGCGAGCTTACCTCTTGGGCTAAAAACGGAGTTCTGCTTTTAAACACAGTTTTAACTGTACGCGAAGCCTCCCCCAACAGCCACAAAGGCATGGGCTGGGAGATTTTTACAGACAAAGTTATATCTGCTTTAAACGAGCGAGAAAAACCAATCGTCTTTATTCTTTGGGGCGCTAATGCAAAGGCTAAAAGAGCGCTTATCACAAACCCCAACCACAAAATTCTTACTGCCTCCCATCCAAGTCCCCTTTCCGCTTACAACGGCTTTTTCGGCTGCAAGCACTTTTCAAAAACAAACGAATTTCTCATTCAAAACGGCATTTCTCCTATTGACTGGAGTTTATAATTTATTTGCTTGGGCAAACTACATCTGAGGTGATATAGTTTGTCTTTAAAGCGCACAATTGTTTTCTATTCATTTATTATTTTTTCGTTTGCAGCTCTGATCTTTAGAATATTTTACATTATAGAAACCGAAAGTGATATTTATGCCGCGCAAACTACAAACAGCTACAAGCTACTTATTGACAAAAAACGAGGAACTATTTACGACCGCAATCTTGTACCTCTTGTTTCGAGCGAAACTAAATACAAGGTTGCGGTTTTGCCGTCTATTCAAAGCAAGACATATCTTCATTCCGTTCTTCCTGAAGCGGAGTTTTCGGCCATTTCAGATATGTTTTCATCGGGCCTTCCCTTTACATTTGAAACCGACACATTCATTGAGGAAAGCGCCGACGTTGAAGTTTATCTGATAAAAGAAAGATACTCACAAAACAGCCTCGCATCGCATTTTATAGGCTACTGCGACAGCGGGCTCACCTACGGCATTTCGGGCATTGAAAAAGCCTATGACGAAGTCTTAAATAACGCGTCAGCTTCCATATCCTTAAGCTATCCCATTGATGCTATGGGCAGGGCGCTTTCTGGGATAGAGCCCACAGTTTCTGATACAGGCTACAGCAGTCGTGCTGGCGTTGCACTTACGCTTGACGCAGAGATACAGAAAATTGCACAGTCGGCGTCGGCTCTGCTTTCCGAGAAAGGCTCTATTTTGATTACTGATGTTAATTCGGGAGAGATACTTGCGGGAGTTAGCCTGCCTGAATATGACAGGAACAACATCTCGGCAAGCATTGAGTCTGACGACTCATCGCTTTTAAACCGAAATCTCTGCGCCTACAACATAGGCTCAACCTACAAAATTATTGTTTCCGCGGCGGCTCTTTCAAAAGGCATAAGCGGCAATTTTTCACACAACTGTACAGGCAGCTTAGAGCTTAGCGGCACGACATTTAACTGCCACAAGTTAGAGGGCCACGGATATCTTAATATGAAGACTGCCTTTGCTAATTCCTGCAACCCCTATTTTATTAAGCTGGGGCAATCTGTTGGTACTCAGCGGCTTTTATCACTTTCAAGCCTTATGGGTTTGGGAAGTTCTATAGAGCTTTGCGACGGAATCGTCACCGCCGCCGGAAATCTGCCGCAGGCAAGCGAAATTCAAAGCGCAGGCGATCTTGCAAACATCAGCTTTGGGCAGGGCTCACTTATGGCAACACCAGTTCACATTGCAAAAATCATAAGTATAATTGCAAACGGAGGATACAATGTTGAACCGACGCTTGTTTTAGGAGAGGTAGATTCCTCTGGAAGTATAATTCAACAGAGCAAAACTGATGAAAAAACACGCATTTTAAGTGCGGACGTTGCAAGCAAAATTAAAGAATATATGGTATACACGGTTACAAACGGAACGGGGCGTGCCGCCTGCCCCGAGGCTTTAGGGGCGGGCGGAAAGACCGCTTCAGCAGAAACCGGCTGGAGCGTTGACGGACAGCCTCTTGTTCAGGCATGGTTTTCGGGCTTTTACCCTGCCGAGAATCCAAAATACGCCATTGTAGTGCTTTCCGAGGGCGGAAATTCGGGCGCCGCGACATGCGCTCCCGTTTTCAAAAAAATATGCGACCTTTTATATCAAAAAGGACTCGCAAATTAGCTAACACTATTGACAAAAAAGCAAAACTGTCATATAATATATGCATATTTGAAAAGCATTGACGGGAAGAAAAATCTTGTTTCCCTACAGAGAGCGAAATCGGAAATTTTTCCGTGCTGGAAATTTCGCAGGTGCAAACAGTTTTTAGCCATCCCCGAGCTAAGCGGTGATAAATCGCTTCGCTTTGTCTGCGTTAAGGACAACACAAGCGGCGCTTTGCGCAATTTGGGTGGTACCGCGGTAGGATCTTTCCTGTCGTCCCTTTTATCTGGGGCGACAGGTTTATTTTTTTGCAAACAAAAGGAGTAAAAACATGGAATGGACAGGACTTAACGAATTGAGAGAAAAGTTTCTTACCTTTTACGAGAAAAAGATGCACAAGCGTCTTTCAAGCTTTCCTCTTGTTCCTATTGACGACAACAGTCTGCTTTTAATCAACTCGGGAATGGCTCCCCTTAAAAAATATTTCTTAGGCCAGGCAACACCGCCCTCAAGGCGTGTTACAACCTGCCAGAAATGCATCAGAACTCCCGACATCGAGCGTGTCGGAAAGACCTCAAGACACGGAACTTTTTTTGAGATGCTCGGCAACTTCTCTTTCGGAGATTACTTTAAGCACGAGGCAACCAAATGGGCTTGGGAATTCATTACCGAGGAGCTTAAGATACCCACCGACAAAATCTGGGTTTCGGTTTTTGAGACCGACGACGAGGCTATCGACATCTGGGTAAACGAAGTCGGCGTTGCACGCGACAGGATAGTAAAGCTCGGCAGAGAGGACAACTTCTGGGAGATAGGCTCAGGCCCATGCGGTCCCTGCTCAGAGATATATTTTGACAGAGGCGAGGAAAACGGCTGCGGAAAGCCCGACTGTGCTGTCGGTTGCGACTGCGACAGATACGTCGAGTTCTGGAATCTTGTTTTCTCTCAGTATAACTCTGACGGAAACGGCAACTACACCCCGATGGAGCACCCCAATATCGACACAGGTATGGGTCTTGAAAGGCTTGCCTGCATAATGCAGGGTGTTGATAATCTCTTTGAGGTTGACACCGTTCAGAACATTATGAAGCACATCTGCCGTATCAGCGGTGCTACCTATAAAAAGGACGAGAAAACTGACGTTTCTCTCCGCATCATCACCGACCACATCAGAAGCACAGTATTTATGATTTCTGACGGCGTTATCCCCTCTAACGAAGGCAGAGGCTACGTTTTAAGAAGGCTTCTTCGCCGCGCCGCTTGTCACGGAAAGCTGCTCGGTGTTGAGGGCGCATTTCTTTACAACGTATGCGACACAGTTATAAACGAAAACAAAACCGCTTATCCCGAGCTTACCCAAAAAGCTGAATATATCAAGAAAATCATTCGCATTGAGGAGGAGAGCTTTGCAAAGACCATCGACAAGGGTATGGAGCTTGTAAACTCTCTTATCGAAAAACAGCTTAAAAGTAATGCAAAAACCTTCCCCGGAGATGCCGCATTTAAGCTTTACGACACATACGGCTTCCCCATCGACCTTACAAGAGAGATAGTTTCCGAAAAGGGACTTGAGGTTGACGAGGATGCCTTCTCGGCGCTTATGCAGGAGCAGAGAACCAAGGCAAGAGCTGCAAGAGAAAATCTTGACGTTCTCGGTTGGGTAGATAATGAAATTGAAGGCATTGCAGATATTGTTACAACCTTCTGCGGCTACGAAAAAACCGAGTGCGAATGTACTGTAAAGGCAATCATCAAGGACGGAAAGAGCATTACTGAAGCCGCTCATGATGACGAGGTAACCCTGCTTCTTGACAACACGCCCTTCTATGCTGAGAGCGGCGGTCAGGTTGCTGACACCGGGAAACTTTACTCCGAGGCTTTTACAGCCGTTGTTACCGACTGCAAAAAGGACAAGAGCGGCAAGATCTTCTGTTCTGCTAAAATTACAAACGGCACATTGACAAAAGATGCATTGGTTAACGCCGAGGTTGACAAGGAGCGCAGAAATGCAATAGCCCGCAACCACACCTGCGCACACCTTTTACAGAGTGCGCTTATAAAGGTTCTCGGCAGCCACGTTCATCAGGCAGGTCAGCTTGTTAACGACAAGCGCCTCCGCTTTGACTTCTCGCATTTTTCCCCCGTTTCCAAAGAGGAAATTGCTAAAATTGAGGCTGAGGTAAACAGTGCCATTCTTTTGGCACTTAAGGTTGATATAAGCGAAATGTCGCTCGACGAGGCTAAGAAATCAGGCGCTATGGCGCTCTTCTCAGAAAAGTATTCTGATACAGTCCGCGTTGTAAAGGCTGGAGATTATTCCTCCGAGCTTTGCGGCGGCACACACGTAAATAACACTTCTGAAATAGGCTTATTCAAAATCGTTTCTGAGGCATCTGTTGCATCGGGAATTCGCAGAATTGAGGCTGTTACAGGCTCAAATCTTATGGAATATCTTAACTCCACCCTTTCACTTTTAGACAACGCTGCAGCAGCTTTAAAAATTGCAAACACTCAGGAGCTTGTTTCAAAGATCACCGCTCTTTCTGACGAGCTTAAAGCAAAGGAAAAAGAGCTTGACGCTCTTAATCGCAAGATGGCGGCTTCCCAGAGCGGCAATTTAGGTGACAACAAGATTGAGATAAACGGCTTTAACGTTATCTGTGCTAAGCTTGACAACGTTAAACCCGATGCTATGAGAGAGCTTTCCGACTCGCTTCGAGATGCTGACCCGCTTACTATCTGCGTTCTCGCCAGCGATGACGGTGTTAAGGGCAACATCTGTGTTTGCTGCGGCAAAGAGGCTGTAAAGCTTGGAGCGCACGCAGGAAACCTTGCAAGAGCGGCAGCCCAAGCTGCAGGCGGCAGCGGCGGCGGCAGACCCGACAGCGCTATGGCAGGCTTCAAAGAGCTCGCAAAGGTAAATGACTGCTTTGAGACCGCAAAGGCCGCAATCGAAGCTATCGCTAAAAAGTAAGGAGGAAAAACAAATGGATTGCATTTTCTGTAAAATTGCAAACAAAGAAATTCCCTCTGAGTTTGTTTACGAGGACGACAAGATTGTCGCGTTCAAGGACTTATCTCCTCAGGCACCCGTTCACTTTCTTGTTATTCCTAAAGAGCATATTAAATCTGCCGACGAGTTAACTGCCGAAAACTGCGCGGTTATCGGTCACATTTTTGAGGTAATACCCAGGATTGCAAAAGAGCTCGGCCTGGAAAACGGATACCGCATAGTTAACAACTGCGGCGAGGACGGCGGACAAACTGTAGGGCACATTCATTTTCACGTTTTAGGCGGCAGGCTTCTCGCTTGGCCTCCGGGCTGATTTAAATACCACAAAAGGAGAATAATAAAATGGACAAATTTTACACTCTTAAGGTTGCAGGTCTTGAGCGACAGCTCCCTATCTGCCCTATTAACGAAAAGCTTTACATTGCAGGCTTTGTTATGTTTTCTGATGTTGAGCTTACTATTGCTACCGCAAAGGAGCTTATCAAAAAGGCTCCCGAGCACGATGTGATTGTTACAGCCGAATCGAAGGGAATTCCCCTTGCCTATGAGATGGCAAGACAACTTAATGAAAAATACATTGTTGCAAGAAAAATGAACAAGCTCTATATGCAGGATCCCATTCACATTGATGTTAAGTCTATCACGACCGAAAAGGTGCAAACCCTTTATCTTGACAGCACCGAGGCTCAGTATCTTGCAGGAAAAAGAGTTCTTATAGTCGACGACGTTATCAGCACGGGAGAATCACTCCACGCGCTTGAAAGCCTCGTAAATTCTGCGGGCGGAAACATTGTTGGAAAGGCTGCAGTTCTTGCTGAGGGCGACGCCGCTGACAGAAAAGATATTATTTTCCTTGAAAAGCTTCCCCTATTTTTTGCATAAAACTTTAAGGTGAGATGACATAATGACAAGACCGCTTTTAAAATGCTGCTTAGCATTTATGACTTCTCTTGTCTTTGCAATAATTCTTCCTGTAAAATTTTTAACCACCGTTGCCGTAACACTTGCGGCAGCGGTGGTTTTGTTATTTATTTTATCTAAGTATTCACTTAAATTTAGAAATTACGCCATCTTGCTTCTTTTTTCTTTGCTTTCAATAGGAATATTTGTGATTTACTCACAAACTACGGTTGCGGCTGCGCAAAGTCTTTCAGGGAAAAGCTACAAGATAACCGCAACAGTTTTGCAAACAGAAATATCAAGTAAGGACAGCAAATATTATGTTGCTGAACTCAATACCGTAGGCGGAGAGGCCGCACCAAGAGGTTTGAAAATCCACTTGCACACAGCCAATAACGACGACTTAATGGATTACGACAAAATTTCCGCAAGCGTTACATTCTTTGAAAGCTCAGATTCATCGTCTGATATGTTTTACCGTGCAAACAGCGTGCATGCTACCGCTGTATCCATAGGTGACATTGAGGTTACAAACCCCGACGAATTTTCGTTCCTCAGAGAGATCTGCAAATTAAGGGATAAAATTATTTTTAACATTCGCGCAAATCTTCCGAGCGAGGAAGGAAGTATCCTTTGCGGTATTCTGTTTGGCAAACGGGACTACATAAGCGACCAAACAACAGATGTATTTGCAAGCGCGGGAATCAGCCATCTGCTTGCAGTTTCGGGATTGCATCTTTCGATAATCGTTATGCTTATTAATATGTTGCTTTCAAAACTGTTTATTGGCAAAGTGCCGCGAAGCATAATCTGCATTGTTCTTACTGCCGTTTTATCGGTTATGATCGGATTTACGCCCTCAATTATGCGCTCTGCCATTATGCTTGTGTTTATGCTTGCCGCGCAATGCATTCGTGAGGATTACGATGCGCCGAGCATACTTGCATTTTCAGCCGTTGTTATCTGTCTTATCGAGCCGTATGCAGTAGTAAACATCGGTTTTCTGCTTTCTTTTTCGGCAACGGCGGGTCTGCTTATTTCACAAAGCATACTTCAGAAATTCAGGCGCAAATTCAGCTTGAAAACCGTCAGCATTCCAAAGCTTTTAGCTTACGAGATTTCAAACCTTGTTCTACCCTGCTTCTTTGCTTTCTTGTTTACAATTCCAGTTTCGGTATGTGTTTTCGGCTACATTTCCACCTACTCGCCCATTACAAATCTGATCTTATCCCCGCTACTACCCTTAACTCTTGCTCTGTCGCTTTTATCGGCTATATTTTGCTTAACTCCCTTTGCATTTATTTACAAACCGCTTTTGTTTCTTGCCAAAATTCTTATCTCTTTGATCTGCTGGTTTGCCGAAGTTTTCAGCAAGTTGCCTTTAGCCAGAATTTATGTTGACAGTGAGCTTACCCTGCCTACAGTTGTGGTCATTTGTTTGATTTTTCTGATTGCAGGACTTTCAAAATCCAGATACAAAAACTTGATTAAAGCGGCGCTTTTATCTATTCCTATAATCTGCTCAGCGGTTTTTGCTCACAGCTCTATACATCTCAATTCTACCGAAATTTACTTTCTCGAGTCGTCGGCTGTTATAATCGAGTCGGGCGGTAAGAGGTTTGTAAGTGGCTTTTGCTCTGACAGTAGTTACGAGCTAAATCGTCTGCTTGACAAAAGTGCTGACAAGAGCATTCTTTATCTTTCATCAGCCGCTTCAAAGAATGCCGATATATCAGAGCTTACCCACTTTTTGCTCAAAAACGACGTAAAAACAATGGCTGTTGATGAAAAATACGTATCAACTTTCGACTCACTAAACACAAGTAGTTTCAAAACCGAGTATTACTCGGCTGACGGCTTCAACTTAAAATGCGAAAGCATAGAGATAAGCACAAGCTTATCCGAGGGTGGAAGTCTTGATATTTTTAGTATCGGCTCTTTTAAAATCGCGCATCTTAACATAACTTCTGCAGACGAGCTTCCTGCCGCCTTTGATTGCGATCTGCTTATTGCAAATTCCAAGGCTCTTCCATTTATCAAAGACTACAAATGCAGATACTTTGTACTATCAGAAAATCTTGAAGATACAAGCCACATTACAGAATACTTAAAAGATTTCGGGTACGAATTTTTAGGCGACTGCGACACAAATCTTATTCTTAAAAATAAAAAACTTTATCAAATTAACAGTTTATTGAAATAATGATTGATTTTATAATATTATTGTGATATAATATCGTATATATGGGCAGTGTTTTCATTTGCCTAACTGGAAAAATTAAGGAGGTTGCTTTTATGGTAAAAATCGAAACACATCTCGGAGTTATTGAAATTTCTCACGAATTTTTTGCCAATCTTGTTGGCTGGGTTGCTTCAGGATGTTTCGGCGTTTCCGGCATGGCGACCAGCGGTGCTGTTGACGGCTTAAAGCAGCTTTTATCTGTCAGAAGAACCATGGACAAGGGTGTCCGTGTTCGCGCTGTTGATAACAAGCTGGTTATTGACCTGCATATTATCGTTTCTTTCGGTGTCAATATCAACGCTATCGTTAAAAGCATTGTTAATAAGGTTAAATATACTGTTGAAGATGCTACAGGTTTAGAAGTCAGCAGCGTAAATGTTTTTGTTGACTCAATGACCGCACAATAATTTGTCAAAACAGGCAACTTTAAGGAGAGTGCTATTGTGATAACAGGCTCTATGTTTCGAGATGCGCTTATTAGTGGCGCCAACAATATTACAGCGCAAAAGCAGCAGATCGACGAACTCAATGTTTTCCCTGTTCCTGACGGCGATACAGGCACAAATATGTCTATGACTATCGGTGCCGCCGCCAGAGAACTTAAAAGACTCAATGATGACTGCACAGTTGCAGAGGCCGCATCATGCGCCGCTTCCGCCCTCTTAAGAGGCGCAAGAGGTAACTCAGGTGTTATTCTTTCTCTGATTTTCAGAGGAATTTCAAAAGGCCTTGCTGACTGCAAGACTGCTACTGCCGATGACCTTGCTAGAGGTCTTGTTCTTGGAACAGAATCAGCTTACAAGGCAGTTATGAAGCCCACCGAGGGTACCATTTTAACAGTTATCAGGCTTACCGCTAAAAAGGCAACCGCCTTTGTTGAAACAAATAAGGAAATCGTTCCTTTTTGGGAAACTGTTTGCAAAGCTTCTAAAGATGCGCTTGCAAAAACCCCCGAAATTCTCCCCGTTCTTAAAAAGGCAGGCGTTGTTGACGCAGGCGGAAAGGGTCTTACCGTTATTTTTGACGGTATGATGTCTGTTTTCCGTGACGGAGTTATGATCTCCGAGGCTACCGATGGCGCAGAAAGTGCCCCCGCCGCTCAGCCTAAGGAAAGCAACATTGCTGATTTTGAAGAAGAGATCAATTTCACCTACTGCACAGAGTTTATTGTGCAACGTGATAAATCTATAGAACGTGATCCCCTTGCCCTTCGCGCTTATCTTGAGTCGATTGGTGACTGTGTTGTGGTTGTTGATGATGAAACTATCATCAAGGTTCACGTTCACACCGACAACCCCGGTAAAGCGCTCCAACAGGGTCTTAAATACGGTATGCTCACAAACATGAAGATTGAAAATATGCGTGAGCAGTTTGAGAACAGAGTTTCTGCCGCAGAGCAAAGCGCTCCTGCCGCTCCCGAATATGTTAAGGTAGACCCCGACGTGCCCTACGGATTTGTTTCTGTTTGCGCGGGCGAGGGTGTTGCACAGCTCTTTACAGATTTGGGTGTTGACAAGATCGTCAGCGGCGGACAGACTATGAACCCAAGCACAGATGACATTCTTGCTGCAGTTCAGTCGGTTCCTGCAAAGACCGTTTTTGTTCTACCTAATAACAAAAACATCATCATGGCGGCTGAACAGGCTGTTCCTCTCGCCGATCGCGAGATAAGAGTTCTTCATACACGCACAATTCCTCAGGGTCTTTCTGCTATGCTCACCTTTGACTGCGACGCTTCGGCTGACGACAATCAGAAGGAAATGATGAAGGCTGCAGAAAATGTCGGAAGCGGTCAGATTACCTTTGCCGCCCGTGACTCTGACTATGAGGGATATAAGATCAAAGAGGGCGAGCTTCTCGCTCTTGAAAACGGAAAGCTTTCCTTTGTTGAAAAGGACCTGCAGAAAGCCGCAGTTAAGCTTACCCGCTCTTTGATTAAGAAGGATTCCTCGTTTGTTACAATTCTTTACGGCGAGGGCGTTTCTGAAGAAGAAGCCGAGGCGATGGTTGCCGCGCTTAAAGAAAAAATTTCCGAGGAAATTGATATTTCTCTTGTAAAGGGCGACCAGCCTGTTTACTACTATATTATTTCCGTAGAATAAGCTACTACAGCGGGCGATGCGTGTTTTCACTCATCGCCCTTTATTTTAAAGGAGGTGTTCCCGATATGCTTGAATTTAATTCGCCCATTACCGATGTTAACAAAATCGGTCAAAAGCGCGCTGCTCTTTACAAAAAGCTTGGCATAGAAACTGTTGGGGACCTTCTTCACCACTTTCCCCGCTCTTACATTGATTTTACCTCTGCCGCACCTATTGATAACGCCAAAATCGGCGATGTTGTTACGGTTTGTGCGCAGGTCAGCGAGAAGTACACGCCGCTGAGAGTACGCGGAGGAATGACTATTTTCCGTCTGCTCGTTTTAGACCAATCGCAAAACGCAATTACAGTTACATTTTTTAACAACAAATACGCTTTTCAGGCACTAAAGACTGGACAAACCTATATTTTTCACGGAAAATTATCCGGAACACCCTTTCAGCCCGAGCTGAGCGTTCCTCTATTTATTCCCAAGAGCGAAAAAGCCACAATGCAGCCTCAATATGCCTTAACTGCAGGTCTTTCCCACAAGATGATTGCAAACAATATCAAAGAGGCGCTTTCAAACCTTGCGGGTGCTCCTGTAATCTGCCTGCCTAATGAAATATTGGAAAAAGAAAACCTTTCGCAGATAAAAAGCGCCTATTACGACATTCATTTCCCGAAAAATATTATGGAAGCGAATACCGCCCGCAGACTCTTTATTTTAGAGGAGCTTATCTGCCTGCAGCTTGGAATGTCGGGACTTAAAAGAAGGGGCAAAAAACCCGCCTCGTTTGTCGTAAATGATGCAGATTTAACCGAGTTTCTGTCATCTCTCCCATTTTCGCCTACAAACGCGCAGAATAAGGCAATCGAAACAGCAATCAGCGATATGCAAAGCGGAAATTGTATGAACAGACTCCTGCAGGGCGACGTTGGCTCGGGAAAAACTCTTGTCGCCGCCGCTCTGTTTTATCTGATTTGCAAAAACGGCGGTCAGTGTGCATTTATGGCGCCTACTGAAATACTCGCAAACCAGCATTACAAAACCCTTTCCAAAATGCTTGCGCCTTTTGGAATAAATGTTTCTCTGCTCACAGCATCGACAACTGCCGCCGCAAGACGAGGCTTATTTTATGATATTTCCGAGGGAATAGTGCAGGTCGTTTGCGGAACACACGCGCTTATAGAGAAAAAAGTCGAATTCAATAACCTCGCTCTTGTAATAGCCGACGAGCAGCATCGTTTTGGTGTTTCTCAGCGCGCCGCACTTGTTTCAAAGGGAAATTATCCGCACACGCTTATTATGTCGGCAACGCCTATTCCCCGTTCCCTTGCCCTTACAATTTACGGCGATCTTGACATTTCTGTTCTCGACGAGCTACCCAGCGGCAGAAAAAAAATCGAAACCTATTTGATCGACTCAAAAAAGCGGCAAAGAGCCTTAGGCTTTGTGGAAAAAGCACTCGCGAGCGGAAATCAAGCCTACATAGTTTGCCCTGCCGTTGATGAGTCTGAGCTCGAAATTGAGTCGGCGGTACAGTATCACCAAAAGATTTCAGAAATATTTAAACACAGAACTGTCGGACTATTGCACGGAAAGATGAAAGGTGCTGAAAAAGATGCCGTTATGGCGGACTTTTTAAGCGGCAAAACCGACATTCTTGTTTCGACGACTGTTATTGAGGTTGGCGTTGACGTTCCAAACGCCACAATTATGATGATTGAGAATGCTGACCGATTCGGCCTTTCTCAGCTTCATCAGCTTCGCGGCAGAGTTGGCAGAGGAAGCGATCAATCTTATTGCATCTTGGTTTCTGACAGCAGCTCAGATAGTGCAAAAGAGCGCCTTAAAATTATGTGCAAGACCTCTGACGGCTTTGAAATATCCAAGTTCGACTTAGAGCAGCGCGGACCCGGTGACTTTTTCGGCGACAGACAGCACGGTCTGCCCCCTCTCAGTTCCGCCAATCTGCTTTCTGACTCGTATCTCTTAGAAAAGGCACAAAACTACGCCGCTGAGATTTTAAATGATGATCCTCGGCTTGCAAAAGAAAAAAATCTTTTGTTAAAGCAAAAGGTAAATTCACTGTTTAAAAAGATAGACCACTCAAGAAACAACTAAAAAGAGCCAACCGAAACGGAGACACTTCGTAAAGAAGCAGTCTCCGTTTTTATATAATAAAAAGACACT
>CAZDSQ010000008.1:0-40433 GCA_964508295.1 uncultured Oscillospiraceae bacterium
GCCGTTCCGTTTTGTTTTAGCGGGCGACCGCAGGTCGCCCCTACGGTTTAACATAATCCTTTCATTTACTTTTGTAGGGACAGGCGTCCCCGACTGTCCGTTATTTTACCTTTTCAAACACCTTGCCCTGTTCTATATACAAATCCTGCTGTTTGGGAGATAATGTTCTGAATATTTTAATTAGCTCATCTTCTTTATTTGAAACGGAACTTACATTATAGTCCAAAAGATAATCAGTACTAACCTTAAAATATTTTGCTATAATTTTAAGCGTTTCAAAATCAGGCTCGCTCGTTCCCTGAACATATCCGCCCAAAGTTGATGCAGGAATCTGCATATCCTCAGCGACTTGTTTTTGGGTTAAGTTGTTATCCTCTATCAATATTCTGAGTTTTTCGCAAAATAGCATTTCAATCAACTCCTAATATCATTATTCTAAAACAAATAACGAATTATTAGTTGAATAAACCAGATTATAGTTTTACAAACGAGTTTTCCGTTGACAAAACGAGATTCACGATATATCATTAAAGTAATATAATCTAACAAAAAAGGCAGGAGCAAGCCCCTGCCCTACAATCATAAAACGATTGCTATAGTTATTTTGTAGGGAACGACCTGTGTGTCGTTCCGTTTTTTCAACATCTTATTTTCTATTTAAGCGATCCACAATATTCTCGACCATCTTATAGTCATATTCACTCATTGATTCAAACTTCTTTAAAATACCCTCTAATTCTTTGTAACTCTTTTTACCCCTTAGGATATAATCAGCAGAAATATCAAGTGTCTCACATATCTTAGAAAGATTTTCAGGTTTAATTGATTTTCTTCCGTTTTCAATGCAAGAAATAGACTGTATAGAAACGCCAATTTTCTCAGCTAACTGCTCCTGTGTAATACCCAGTTCTTTTCTACGCTTTACAATTCTTGCACCCATATCAATTAAAAATTGGGGTTTGTCCAATTCCTACACCTCACTTTACTACAACTATTATATAAAAAGTGAGCGCGTTTTATAATCAACTATGGTTTAATTTATTGACTTGTATTAAACCATAATGTATAATTTAAATAAAAAGCTGGTGAGTTAAATGAAAAATTATAATAAAGATAGTAGTATCTCCAACAAATCTTGGGACGAGATATTTTCCGACCTGCCCGCAGAAAGTATATCTTTGGCTAAAAAAATGGTTTACAACTGCATTGAATTTGCAAACGATATGCTTAATTCCAAGTTGTTTTTCAAACAGACTCTCGACGCTATGGGAGAATGTGTCCTTTATGCAAAAATGCACTGTTATCACTATATTACCACCGCGCACACATTGCACTATTTATTCTACGGATATTTATATGAATACTTTACCCATTACCGCAGCATTGACCAAAGCACCGTATCTTTTTTAATAACAGAGATGCAGGAAAAGGAAAGATACTATTTGCGAGCATACTCAAGTATGGATACCGAGGAAAAAAAGCTGCTTTATTTATTAAACATGTTTTACGCCGAGCTAAATGAAAAACGCTTTGAGTTCTTTAATGCGATTTCAAATTCTTATGACGATTTTTCTAAGGTCACAGGAGAGCGGTTAATAAAAATGCTGCTGAAATTTGACATACCTATTTAAATGTATTTCAAAAAATGGCAAGGCTTGCCTTGCCGCAGTTTGTGCGGAGCACAAACACCACCAAAAGAATAAGGACGCGCAATTTGCGCGTCCTTATTCTTTTGGTGGAGGCGAGGAGAATCGAACTCCTGTCCGAAAATCTCTTACCCTGACCTTCTACGAGTGTAGTTTATCTTTTACGTTCCCTTTGCACAGCGCCGACAAACAGGCTCTGTGCATTAGTAGCTCCTAAATCACATTTAGCCTCGGAGCGAGGGCTAAATGCGTTCACCGCTAAGTGACGCCCGCTTTTAAGCCGCGGTACTCTTAAAAGGGACGGCCGCCAATTTAGGCAGCGTAAGCTAATTTATTATTGTTAGCGTTTAATTTTAAGTTTCGGATTTTAAAGAGTGTCCGAGCCTCTACTCGCTTATCAGGACTCAAAATCCCCGTCGAACCCTTTACGCCCCCATATATAAAAGGCTGAAGCTCAGCCTTTTTATTATATGCAAAACTAGTAATTTAATACCCAGTGCAGCGCAAGCTCAGGCCAATGCCTTGCCTCTTCATTATAAGGCCCGACAACGCCGTTTGCAAGAGCTACGCCGTGATTTCCGTGTGGGAATATGTGGAGTTCACAGTTTACCTTATGCTTTGCCATAGCAGTTGCAAGGTACAGGCTGTTTTCTACCGGCACTACCGTGTCCTCAAAGGTGTGGAAAATAAATGCGGGCGGAGTTGTTTCCGAAACCAAGTTTTCGATAGAAAATTCTGCCGCCTTTTCTAACGTGTGCTCAGCGCCCAAGAGGTGCATAAACGAGCCTCTGTGAGCCTTTTCGCCGCCCGTAATAACGGGGTAGCAAAGCACCATTCCGTTAGGCTTATAGTCCTCTGGGCTACCGCCGAGGTTATCTAAAACCTCACTCTTGTCATAGAAAACGCCGAGGCTTGCCGCAAGGTGTCCTCCTGCCGAGAATCCGAGGATTGCAATTTTATCGGGGTTGATACCCCATTTGTCTGCGTTTTTGCGGACAACCGACACAGCCTCTGCCGCCTCGCAGACTGCCTGCGGAAAGGTTGCGGGAGCGACGCTGTAATTTAAAACAAAAGCGGCAATTCCTGCGGTTGCGAACACAAGGGCAATAGGCTCGTCCTCGTGAGCGGCTCTGTTATGATACCCACCGCCAGGGCAGATGATAACGGCTCTTTTGCCGCCCTCTTGCCCCCCTGTTATTCCAACGTTGGGGATATAGCAACTTAAAGATGCCTGCCACTCACTGTTATAGCCTTTGGTTTGAACATTTAAGTTAATTTTTTCTGTAATCATTATTCATCCCTCTGTCTTGCTTTTAAATTTCGCTCTATCTCGCGCTTTGCGTCTCTGGCAGCAGCATCGCTTCGTTTATCGTAAAGCTTTTTACCTCTGCACAGCCCAAGCGACATCTTGACCCTACTGCCCTTAAAATAAAGCGAAAGCGGAATTAGAGTGTAGCCGTCACGCTTAATAAGGCCGAAAAGGCGGTTTATCTCGCGCTTGTGCATAAGCAACTTTTTAACTCTCAATGGGTCTCTGTTAAAGATGTTACCCTTTTCGTAAGGGCTTATATGCATTCCGTGAACAAACAGCTCGCCCTTATCTATCTCGCAGTAGGAGTCCTTAAGATTGACTGTTCCTGCCCTGATTGATTTTACCTCTGTTCCGAAAAGCTCTATGCCCGCCTCAAAGCTTTCGTCGACAAAATAATCGTGAAACGCCTTGCGGTTTTGGGCTATACTTCTGTTTTGCTCTGCCATTTGTTCACCTCCTTTAAAGGTTTTAAAAACTTAAAATTCGTTTCTGTCTTTAAGTGCTCTTAAAAGTGTCATCTCGTCGGCATACTCAAGGTTGCTTCCAATCGGTATACCGTATGACAGGCGGCTTACCTTTATGCCTCTTGGCTTTAAAATCTTATTTGCGATATAAATTGCAGTTGCCTCGCCCTCGGTGGTGGCTCCCGTGGCAAGAATTGCCTCTTTTACGTCGCCGCCATCTAAGCGGGCAACAAGCTCTTTGATGCAGATAGCATCGGGACCGATATTGTCAAGCGGAGAGATAAGGCCGTGCAGAACGTGGTAAAGACCTCTGTACTCGCCCACCCTCTCAAAGCTCATAACATCTCTCGGGCTTTCGACGATGCATATAGTCGAGCTATCCCTCATAACGTCACTGCAAACGGGGCAAATCTCGGTTTCCGAAAGGTTACAGCAGACCGAGCATCTGCGGATATTTTTATGTGCAGTAACAACCGCATTTGCGAACTGCTCAGCCTTTTCAAAGGGCTGGGAAAGCACGTAAAAAGCCATTCTTTGAGCGGATTTTCTGCCTATTCCGGGCAGTTTTTCAAACTGCTCGATAAGCTTATCTAAACTCGGAACGGTGGAGCTCATAAGATTTATCCTTTCAAGCTAAATTAAAAGAGACCGGGAATGCTGGGCATTGCTCCCGAGATTGCAGACATAGTTTCCTGCGAGTCGGTTTCAACCTTGGAAATAACGTCGTTTACTGCGGCGGTGATAAGATCTTCGAGCATCTCGATATCGTCGGGGTCAACAACATCGGGGGATATCTTAATAGCAGTAACACTCTTTTTGCCTGTCATTGTGATCTCAACTGCGCCTCCGCCTACAACAGAGGTGTATTCCTTATTCTCAAGCTCCTCCTGTGCCTTCTGCATATCTGCCTGCACCTTCTGAACCTGCTTTAACATATTGTTGGGATTCATACCCTGCGAGCCGTAGCCCTGCGGAAGTCTTGCTTTCATTTTAGTCATCCTTTCTTGTGCATCTCATCAAAGTTTTTAACAAACGAATAGAGCGTTTGCTCAACTAATGTTTTCTTATCGTGGAAAGCCTGCGGAGCGTATCTGACGCCCTTTATCTGCTCGCCGCTTATTCCGTACTTGGCATTAAAGCCGAACAGATTTATGTACCTCTCTAAATCGGGGCGCTCGATGTCCATCGCCATAAGCACCTCCACAAGCGCATTAACATCGTCAATGGCTCTGTGGCTGTTTTGAACCTTGCCCTCAAGCCCGTAAGCTACGATCGCGTTTTCAAGCTTGTGCGGGTAGGGCCTTCTGTCCTTGTAGACGGTCAGAGTGTCAAGGAATTTAAGGGGATTTTCTATCTTTTTGCCCTTTAAAAGCGTTCTTGTAAACATAAGGTCAAACTGAGCGTTGTGTGCAACTAAAAGCGTCGGCCCGTCGGTTATCAGCTCGTGAAAAATATCTGCCGCCGCCTCGTAGGAAATGCCTTTTTTAAGAAGCATCTCGTCGGTTATGCCAGTAAGGTTTACAACAAAGGGGTCAAGGGTTCTGCCCTCAGGAAGCCTTATAAACTCGTCGACCTCCCTATCTGCATAAACCCTACCTCGCTCGCTTTTCTGAAGCTTTACAGCGGCAAGCTCGATAATTCTGTCATTCTTGAAATCAAGACCGCTGGTTTCGGTATCAAAAACAACGATGCTTTTGTATGTGTCAAAAAGTCCTGATAATTCGTTCATACCTATTCACCGCTCACGTCGACACCGTTACGGCGTGCCCTCTTTAAAATCTCATCCATTGCGCTGCTCTGCGAGGCCGCAGGGCGCTTTTCCTTGTACTGAGCAATCTTTAGGGGTCTGCCCGAAACGGCCGCTACCGCTGCCTTTAAGGTGTTGCGGTTGTTTTCACTGCCCTTTAAGAGAGCGAAGGAAAAATCGGTTGTATCAATATAAACTATATCGCCCTCGATATAGGCCTTTGACATCTTGAGCGCCGCAAGGAGCGGGGGATTTGTCTTGGAAAGCGCCTCGAGAACCTTGTCCCATATGGTAAAGGGCTGTTTACCCTCTGCGCTCTCGTTGTAAACGGGCTGTGGCGCGGGTGCAGGTGCCTCTTTTTTAGGCTCGGCAGCAGGCTTGGGAGCCTCCCTATTAACCTCTGCGGCAGGTTTTGCAGTTTGCGATGCCGAGAAAGGCGAAAAATCGGTCGGCACAGAGAGAAGCCGTTGCTCTAATTTTTCAATTCTTCTAAGCAGCGCGTCGTTATCTGCCGAAAGGAAGGGCGAGCAAAGCCTTATAAGGCACTGCTCAAACAGAATATTGGGATAGGATGATTTTCCTATAGTATTAAGTGCCTCTGAAAGCGTGTCGAGGCAGAACATAATTTGCGAAAGGGGCATTTTTTCGGCGTAGGCCGAAATTAACTCTAAATCAGACCCTACGGGGAAAAGCTCGGCCTTTTTAGTTCCAACCGACTTTGCAATCATAATATCTCTATAAAGCGCGGTAAGCTCGGAAACGATAAAGCTGAACGAAAGCGAGCCGCTATGCGCCTTTGCGGCGAGCGAAACTGCCTCGGCGGCGTTTTCATTAATTACAGCGTCAGCAATCTTTAAGATAAAACTTCTATCCGCCTGACCCGAAACAGAGGAAACTACCTCGCGGGTCACGTTATTATCAAAGGATGCGCACTGGTCAAAGAGCGAGAGGGCATCTCTCATTCCGCCGTCTGCAAGGCGGGCGATGACCGCCGCCGCATCACTTTCAAGGTTTATTCCCTCGCCATTAGCTACCTTCATAAGCTGCTCTATAATAAGGGAATCCTCGATCCTTGAAAAGTCAAAGCGCTGGCAACGGGAGATGATGGTTACGGGAACCTGATGCACCTCGGTGGTTGCAAGGATAAAGATTATATGCGCGGGAGGCTCTTCCATTATTTTAAGGAGAGCATTGAAGGCGCTGGTACTGAGCATATGCACCTCGTCTATAATATACACGCGGTACTTACAAACTGCGGGAAGGTACACCGACTCCTCAATAATCTCGCGGATATTGTCAACGCCTGTATGGCTGGCGGCGTCGATCTCAACAACGTCTATTGCCGAGCCGTTCTGAATGCTTTTGCAGTTATCGCACTCAAGGCAGGGGTCGCCGCCATTATGATTTAAGCAGTTTACCGCCTTGGAGAATATTTTGGCGCAGGTTGTTTTACCCGTTCCTCTCGAGCCTGTGAAAAGATATGCGTGTCCAATTTTTCCGCTTGCGATCTGATTTTTAAGGACGGTAACGATATAGTCCTGCCCGATCACATCGTCAAAAATCTGGGGACGCCATTTTCTATACAACGCCTTGTGCATACACTTTCCTCCTAAGCATACATATACATATTAATTATACCTTTTTATGCTTGCAATGTCAATCAATAAAAAACCGCTTTTAGCATTGAAATATGAGGTTTTTTGTGGTAAGATATATAAAAAATGAGTGAGGTGAAAATTATGGCGCTTGACGGCTTGTGTTTGTCTGCTATAAGCAGGCAGATTTCTGAAAACTACATAGACGCGCGCGTTGAAAAGGTTTCCCAGCCCGCAAAGGACGCCATAGTTTTGACCCTGCGCTTTAAGGGAGGCAGCAAAAAGCTTCTCATTTCGGCAGGAGCGATGGGCGCGAGGCTTCATTTCACCGAGGCTCAGATTGAAAACCCACAGACTCCGCCTATGTTCTGTATGCTTATGCGAAAGCACTTATCGGGTGGCAGGCTTGTGGCCGTTCGTCAGCTTGGGCTTGACAGAGTTGTTTTCCTTGATTTCGAGGTTTTGAACGAACTTGCCGACAAGGTAACGCTCTCCCTCTGCATTGAGATTATGGGACACAACAGCAACATTATTCTTATAAATTCCGACGGAAAGATCATCGACGCTATAAAAAGGGTAAACGCCGAGGTTTCGAGCGTGCGCCTTTGTTTGCCGGGGGTAAAATATGAACTCCCGCCCCAGCAGGACAAGAAAAATCTTTTGGAAATAGACAAAAACGAGCTTAAGGCCGACCTCTCTGCCTTTGGAGACCTGCTTTTAAGCAAGGTGCTCTTAACACTTTACAGCGGCCTTTCACCTCTTTTGTGCCGCGAGATTGCTTTTTACGCCTCCAAAGGCTCGGATATGCTCTGCAGCGAGCTTGATAAGGACGCTATAGACCGAATTTTCTTTTTTGTGTCGCAGATCAGCGGCTACATTAAAGAGCCTAATCCGACAATGCTTTGCGACCAAAACCGAACCCCCAAGGAATTTTCCTTTATGCCGATAAGGCAGTACGGGCATAATATGATAAGCCGTGAGTTTGAGAGCATTGACGAGCTGCTTGACAGCTTTTACAGCGAAAAGGACAGGCTTGAGAGGGTCAAACAAAAAAGCGGCGACCTACTTAAAACGGTCGTTAACATCTCTGACAGAATTGCGAGAAAGCTTGAAAACCAGCGCCTTGACCTTAAAAGGTGCGCCGACAAAGAGAGCTTTAAGCGCTACGGCGACATTATTTATGCCAACCTTTCCTTTATTGAAAAGGGCGCTTCCAAAGCGGTTCTGACCGATTTTTACGACGAGAATGCTTCCCAAATCGAAATAGCGCTCGACCCAAAGCTTACCGCCGCACAAAACGCACAGAAATACTATAGCGACTACCGCAAGGCTGACACCGCCGAAAAAATGCTGACCGCGCTTATTAAAAGCGGCGAGCAGGAGCTACTTTACATTGACTCGGTTTTCGACTCGCTGACTCGTGCCGCAAGCGAAAGCGAGCTATCCGCCATTCGCGCTGAGCTTTTTGACGCAAAATATATCCGCAAAAAGCCTGACCGCAAGCAGATGAAATCCTCTATTCCCTATTTAAAATACGTTTCGTCTGACGGCTTTACAATTCTCTGCGGCAGAAACAATCTGCAAAACGACAAGCTCACCTTGAAGGACGCCGCTAAGGGTGACATCTGGTTTCACACCCAAAAGATACCAGGCTCGCACACCGTTATATTGACTGAGGGCAAGGCTGTCCCCAACAGAACGTTGGAAGAGGCGGCAGTCATCGCCGCATACAACAGCAAGGCGAGAAATTCCACAAAGGTTGCAGTTGATTACACCGAGATAAAGAACGTTAAAAAGCCTTCGGGGGCAAAACCCGGAATGGTTATATACGAGACCTACAAAACTGCCGTTGTTACTCCCGACGAACAGCTTGTAAAAAAACTGCTTTCAAAATAACACCCAAGTCCCCCGCTCCCGCGGGGTTTTTTGTTTTTTCTTCCATATTAACAAATAGCCTTATTTTTGTTGCTTTTTTGTTCTGTGTATGGTATAATGTCTGTGTTTAGTTTAAAAAAGCCGTGGTTTTTATTTCACGGCGGAATGGAGATATTATGGACAAGCAGAAAGAATTTAAGCCGTATATCCCCGCAGAAAAGGTAACCCCCGAGCTTACTGTTACCTCCATCGTTATGGGTATTATTCTTGCGGTTATATTCGGCGCAGCAAACGCTTATCTCGGACTGCGAGTAGGAATGACTGTTTCGGCATCTATTCCTGCGGCAGTTATTTCAATGGGCGTTATCCGCATTTTGATGCGCAGAAACTCAATTTTGGAAAGCAACATCGTTCAGACAGTCGGCTCTGCAGGTGAATCGCTTGCGGCAGGCGCTATCTTTACGCTTCCTGCTCTCTTTTTATGGGCAGCCGAGGGAAAGACCGACAAGCCCGGCATCCTTGAGATAACCCTTATCGCTCTTATCGGCGGTTTACTCGGCGTTTTCTTTATGGTGCCACTAAGAAATGCTCTTATCGTTAAGGAGCACGCAACCCTCCCCTATCCTGAGGGAACCGCCTGCGCAGAGGTTCTCCTTGCAGGCGAAAAGGGCGGAGCTAACGCCTCCACCGTTTTCTCGGGCATGGGCTTTGCGGCCCTCTTTAAGTTCATTATTGACGGTCTTAAGCTCGTTTCGGGCGAGATAACCGTTGCAGTAAAGGGCTTTGCAGGCGCAATCGGAACTCAGATATATCCCGCTGTTATGAGCGTTGGTTACATCTGCGGCGCAAAGATCTCCTCCTATATGTTTGCAGGCGGTGTTCTAAGCTGGCTTGTGATCATTCCCCTTATCGTTATGTTCGGAGCTGATATTACCCTTTATCCAGGCACCGAGCCCATCAGCCAGATATTTGCTGATGGCGGAGCCAGCGCTATCTGGAGCTCTTATATCAGATACATCGGCGCAGGCGCACTTGCCGCAGGCGGAATAATCAGCCTTATCAAGTCACTTCCCCTTATTGTTAAGACCTTTGGCGGCGCTATGAAGAGCATGAAGGGCACGGGAGCCGCAAGCGGTCTGAGAACCGAAAAGGACATAAACCTCAAGGTTGTTATCCTTGCCATTGTAGCTCTTACCCTTGCCGTATGGCTTGTTCCCGCAATTCCCGTTTCGCTTATCGGAGCTATCATTATCGTTATCTTTGGCTTCTTCTTTGCAACCGTTTCTTCAAGAATGGTCGGTCTTGTCGGAAGCAGTAACAACCCTGTTTCAGGAATGGCAATCGCAACCCTGCTTATCGCAACCCTTATCTTAAAGGTAACCGGTAGCGAGGGCATCGTTGGTATGACAAGCGCAATCGCAATCGGCTCGGTTATCTGCATTGTTGCCGCAATCGCAGGCGACACCTCGCAAGACCTTAAAACAGGTTACCTGCTCGGCGCAACACCCAAGAAACAGCAGATAGGTGAAATTATCGGTGTTGTTGCGGCTGCTCTTGCAATCGGCGGCACACTTTATCTGCTCGACAGCGCTTGGGGCTTTGGCTCTGACCAGCTTGCCGCTCCTCAGGCAACCCTTATGAAGCTAATCACCGAGGGCGTTATGGACGGTAACCTCCCCTGGAACTTAGTTTTCATCGGTGCTTTTATTGCTATCGTTGTTGAGATTATCGGTATCCCCGTTCTTCCCTTTGCTATCGGTATTTATCTGCCCGTTCAGCTCAATGCCTGCATTATGGTTGGCGGACTCGTAAGGCTCTTAATGGATAAGATCAAGTTGGGGAGCGCAGAAAAGAAAGAAGCAGTTGTTAACGACGGTATTCTCTTCTGTTCGGGTATGATAGCAGGTGAGGGACTTGTCGGAATACTTCTTGCTCTGCTTGCAGTATTCGGCGTTGACTCGATGCTTGACCTCTCGGGCAAGCTTGGAATCCCCGCAGTAGTTTCAGACATCGGCGGCATCGTTCTCTTTGGCATTATCGTTCTTACACTTCTTAAATTCTCTCTTTGGAAAAAGCGTGATAAAGAATGAAAAAGAAGAACGTAATAGACGAAAACTACCTTGAAAAGATTCCTTTCAGAAACCCGATGCTTAATTGGAGCACTGACGAAAACGGGCTTGTTGCTCTCGAGATTGAAAACACGGGAGTTTTCAACCGCATAGCGCAAAAGCTCTTTAAGAGACCTAAGGTAAGCTACGTTCACTTAGACGAAATGGGCAGCTTTCTCTGGCCGCTCCTTGACGGCGAGATGAACATTATCGAGCTTGGAAAAAAGGTTGACGAGCATTTCGGAGAGAAGGCCCACCCCCTCTACGAGCGCCTTGCAAAATATTTTCAGATACTTGACAGCTACGCCTTTGTAATCTGGGTAAAGAAATAAGTTAAAACTGCCGCCTTAAAAAAGGCGGCAGTTTTTTGTTTTAGCCTTTTATTTGCTTGACAAAAAACACTTATGCGTGGTATAATGCCTTAGTACTGTGAAAATGTGTAAGTAGCATATACGCGGGTCTTAAGAGAATGGGTATCGTCGGCTGGGAGTACCCCAGATAGCCTATATGTGAATTTCAGCATTGGAGTATCCTGCGAAAATCGTTTTTGAGTTAAGCAGGGTGTTTGCATCGCACGAAAAAGATGCCTACAAAGTGCAGAGCAATGCTCTGAATTTGGGTGGTACCGCGGGTTTTGCTCGTCCCTTGTTTTTAGGGGACGAGTTTTATTATTTTTGGAGGTTATTTTATGAACGAAAAAATTCTGGAGCTTAAAAATTTATTTGACGCTTCAATTGAAAAGGTTGAGGAAATCGCCGCTCTTGACGAAATAAGGGTTTCCTATCTTGGAAAGAACGGCTCTGTTACAGGGCTCCTTAAAAATATGGGCGCTCTCTCCCCCGACGAGAGAAAGACCTACGGAAAGGACGTTAACGACCTTAAGACCTACATTTCGGCCGCTATCGATAATAAGCTCGTCGAGCTTAACGAATTAGCTCTCAAGAAAGAGCTTGAGGCTATGCCCGAGTTTGACGTTTCGGCCCCCGTTGACACAGACAGAGGCTCATATCACCCCATCACGCTTGTTCAGCGCCAGTGCGAGAACGTTTTTCGCACCATGGGCTTTACCATTGAGGACTACAGCGAGATAGTTACCGACTACGAGTGCTTTGAGGCGCTTAACATCCCCAAGTTCCACCCTGCAAGAGATATGCAGGACACCTACTATCTTGAAAACGGCCAGCTTCTTAAGAGCCACACCTCTGCGGCGCAGAACGCCATCTACAAAAAATACAAGAAGGCTCTTATCGAAGAAGGCAAGCCCATCCGCGCTATCTTCCCCGGCAGATGCTTCAGAAATGAAAACACCGATGCCTGCCACGAAAACACCTTCTTCCAGATGGAAGGCGTTATGGTTGACAAAAACATTTCAATTTCAAACCTTATCTTCTTTATGAAAACTATGCTTTCGGCGGTGTTTGAGAAGGACATAAACGTTCGTCTGCGCCCCGGCTTCTTCCCCTTTGTTGAGCCTGGCTTCGAGCTTGACATAAGCTGCCTTATCTGCGGCGGCGAGGGCTGCCCCTCCTGCAAGCACAGCGGCTGGCTTGAGCTTTGCCCCTGCGGTATGATTCACCCCAACGTTCTTCGTGAGGGCGGAATTGACCCCGAGGAGTACACGGGCTTTGCATTCGGCCTTGGTCTTACCAGACTTGCAATGATGAAATACGGCGTTAAGGACATTCGCGACCTAAACGGCGGAAGTCTTGCAAATCTTGCACAGTTCACTGAGGATAAGTAAGGAGAAGAGATATGTTAATTTCATTAAATTGGATTTCTGATTTTGTTGATTTATCGGGCGTTGACACCGATAAGCTTTTAAAACAGTTCTCGCTTTCCACCGCTGAGGTTGAAAACGATATTTTCTACAAGGGCAGAGATATTTCGGGCATCGTTGTTGCCGAAATCAAGTCGGTAGAGGAGCATCCCGAGTCTAAGAAGTTGCATCTTTTAAAGGTTGACGCAGGCGAGGCCGAGCTTGTTGACGTTGTGTGCGGCGCTCCTAATGTCAAGGTCGGTATGAAAACCGCCTTTGCAAAGCTTGGCGCTAAAATAGGCGACATCACCATCGCTCCCAGAAGCCTTGCAGGCTACACCTCGCACGGTATGTGCTGCTCAGAAAGCGAGCTTGGAATAAGCGACGACAACTCGGGCATTATGTGCATCACCGAGGATGTTCCCTGCGGAACAGACCTTAAGGAAATATACGACATTGAGGACGTTATCTTTGAGGTTGACAACAAGTCGCTTACCAACCGCCCTGACCTTTGGGGACACTACGGAATTGCAAGAGAGATCGCAACCCTTTTAGGCCGCGAGCTTAAGCCTTTAGAGGTTGCCGACGTATCTAAATACAACGCTCTCCCCGAAATCGACCTTAAAATTGAAGACAAGCTGTGCCACAGATATTCCTGCATAAGCTTTAAGAACATCAGCCGCACAGTCAGCCCCGTTAATATGAGAATCAGGCTTTTCTACTGCGGAATGCGTGCCATAAACTATCTTGCCGACCTTACAAACTACCTTATGCTTGAAACAGGTCAGCCCATGCACGCCTTTGACTCCCGCAAGATTGAAAAGATTCGTGTAAAGCGCTTTGCTGACAGCTTTGGCTTTGCAACTCTTGACGGCAATGAGCGCAAAATTGATGACCAGACCCTTATGATATGCAACGGTGACACACCCGTTGCCATCGCTGGTATTATGGGCGGTCTTGACTCCGAGATAGTAGAGGACACCACCTCTCTCACCCTCGAATCCGCAACCTTTGATGCGGCATCTATTAGAAAATCGTCCTCAAGGCTCGGACTGCGAACCGACGCTTCTATGAGATACGAAAAGAGCCTTGACCCCGAGCTTACAGTTACCGCTATTGCGAGATTTATTAAGCTCCTTTCGCAGTACGACGCAGGCGTTGAGGTTATCTCCCGCCTTACCGACGAGTACGCCTACAAGTACGACGAGATCGTTCTTAACTTTAACAAGGACTACGTAAACCGCTACACCGGCATCGAGATTTCCAACGAGACCATCGTAAATACCCTTGTTGCACTTGGCTTTGGTGTTAAGAACGAGGGCGACGAGTTTTCGGTCAAGGTCCCGAGCTGGAGAGGCACTAAGGACGTTACATTAAAGGCAGACATCATTGAGGAAATCACCAGAATTTACGGCTACGACAACTTTGACGTAAACACCACCTTAGCTCCCCTCTATCCCGTCAGAGCATTTGACCAAAAGAGCGTCGAGGAGCAGATAAAGGACATTCTTGTTAAGCGCTACAGCCTGCACGAGCTCCATTCTTACATCTGGGCTTATGCCGAGGAGTACAAAAAGCTCGGCATTGAGATTGAGGAGAACGTTAAGCTTTTAGAGGCTACAAACCCCAACATTGAAACCATTCGCCGCTCTATTATCCCCACCCAGCTCTGCCAGCTTAAAATCAACACCTCTTATGCTAAGGAATTTGGTATTTTTGAGATAGGCCGAGTTGTAAGGGGCTTTAAAGAGGACGGGCTTGTAAACGAGCGCAAGATGCTCGCCGTTTCCCTCTTCTCAAAGGAGAGCGACGTAGAGAAGCTTTACTTTGACGCTGTCGGTATGATATGCACCCTCGCAGACGATATAAAGCACGCAAAGGTTACCTTTGAGAGTGCCGAGGCTGACCACGGCTATGTTCATCCCAAGAACTACAATTCTATCATTTGCGCAGGCAAGGAGATCGGTAAGATCGGCATAGTTCACCCCACAGTTGCAAAGAAGGTAGACAAGAAATGCTCTATTGTTTTCTTTGAAATTGATACAAACCTCTTTGCAGAGATTGAAGCTACCGACATTAAGTACGTCGAGACCTCAAAGTTCCCCTCGATAGACGTTGACCTTACCTTTGTTGTAGACAAGTACAAGCTCATTGCAGATGCAATCGCAAAGGTAAATTCTCCGCTTATCACTAAAGAGAAGCTGGTCGGAACCTACACCGATGAGGCAGGCAAGTCCATCACAATAAGGCTCACCTTCTCTGACAGTGAGAGAACTCTCACAAAGGACGAGGTTATGGCCATTGTCGATAAGATAATCGCCGAGCTCTCAATCGTCGGCGTTGCCCTCAAGGCCTAAACAAACCTATAAATCCGCAGAAATTTGTTTTCTGCGGATTTTTTGTTTTTTGCTTGATATGAGTGAAAATATATATTATAATGATTAGTATATCTAAACTGCCGCATCGAAAGGATGGTCTGTTATGGAAAAAATGCTCGGTTTTATGCTCGACTGCTCAAGAAACGCGGTTATGAAGAGCGCTGAGGTAAAAGAGTTTGCCGCCCTTTTAAAGAAAATGGGCTACAACACTCTTATGCTCTACACAGAGGATACATACGAGCTTGACGGGCACGAGTTTTTCGGACATTTTCGTGGCAGATACTCAAAGGACGAGCTTAAAGAGCTCGACAGCTACTGCGGTAGCATCGGCATAGAGCTTGTACCCTGTATCCAGACCCTTGCCCACCTTGAAAATATGTTCAAATGGTCGGGGGTTTACGGCGAGGTAAACGACTGCGACAACATTCTCCTCTGCGGCGAGGAAAAGACCTACGAGCTTATTGAGGATATGTTTAAAACCGTTTCGCAGTGCTTCACCACAAAGAAGATTCACATCGGTATGGACGAGGCTTTCAGAGTCGGAAGCGGAAAATACCAGAAAATTCACGGTATCGAGGACAAGTTTGATATAGTAAACCGCCACCTGCACCGAGTTTGCGCCATAGCCGACAAGTACGGCTTTGACCCGATGATATGGAGCGATATGTTCTATTCGCTCGCACTCGGCACCCACGAATACGGAGAGTGCAAAAACCCCGAGAAAATTCTTGAAAAGGCCGCTCTGCCCGAAAACATTTCCCTCGTTTACTGGGACTACGCAGGCCTCGACCCCAACAGATACACAGAGCGCCTTAACGCTCACAAGCTTTTTGGCAGAAAAATAATTTTCGCAGGCGCGGCCTGGTCCTGCTTTAGACTTTCGCCAAGAAACAGCTTTAGCCTTACGACCGCCGATGCGGCAATACCTGCCTGCCTTAACTTTGGCGTTGACGGATTTTTGTTCTGCAACTGGGGAGACGACGGCTCGGAGTGTTCGGTTTACTCTACCCTGCCCGCCATCTTCTATCAAGCGCAGCTTGTGCAGGGCAACAATAATTTAGATGACATAAAGGCAAAATTTAAGGAACTTATCGGCTACGATTTTGACGCCTTTATGGATTTAGAAAAGCCCGACACGCCGGGCGGAAAGCACTACTGCAACCCGAGCAAATACCTTTTATACAACGATCCCTTTATGGGTATTATGGACCATTTGTGCAGCGATGATGACGCACCCTACTACGCAGAGCTTTCCAAAAAGCTTGCCTCCTACAAAAACGGTGGCAAATTCGATTATTTGTTTGACGATTTCGCCGCTCTCTGTGACGCACTTTCGGTTAAGGCCCCTCTCGGCTTTAAGACAAGAAACGCATATCAGGCGGGCGACAAAGAGGCGCTTAAAGCACTTGCAATCGAATACGGCAAGGCAGTAGAAAAAATTGAAGTGTTCCAGCTTAAATACGAAAACCTGTGGTTTACCGAAAACAAGCCGCACGGCTTTGACGTTCAGGACCTTCGCCTCGGCGGAGTTTTGAGCCGCCTTAAAAGCTGCAAAAGGCGCCTTGAGGGATATCTTGCAGGAGAAATCTCCGAGATTCCCGAGCTTTCCGAGCCCATGCTAAATCGTGCAATGGATAGCTATAGCTGGAGCAGAATGGTCAGCGCAAACGCAATTACAAACAGACTGTAAAAACAAAGGAGCTTGATATAATTGGAATTTAACCGCCGACTTTTAGAGACAAGGCGAGCTATGGAACTTACCCAAGCAGAGCTTGCGCAAAAAATTTCAACAGCACCCATCGCAATCGAGCGCTGGGAAAACGGCGAAAGCTTCCCCGATATAAACGACCTTGTTCTGCTCGCAGATGCGCTGGGTGTCAGCACAGACCACCTCTGCGGCAAGAAAAACGAGGTTTCTGCTAATGGTGCGCGCAAGCAGTTTTCCCGCCTTAATATAATAAAATATATTATTGCTTTGGTTGTGGCGATAGCTGTTTTTGCGGGTGGCTTTATCATCGGTGCAGACATTAAACTTAAAAAGGAAAACTCTAGGGTCTATCTGCCCGAAACGGTTACAATTTCCAATGTCAGCTTTTCCAAAAAGAACGGCGAGCTTCACTATCAGTTTACCCCCAGCGTTGTCGGCAAGGGCTACAAGTATAAAATCACCTTCCGCGATTATGCTGACAACGAGTTTTCCTATGAAATTCCCATTTCAGACAGCGGTTGCTTTGGAACTGCCACTGACCTTACCAGTAAGTTTATTGACACCGTTGCCGTTACAATAAGCAGCACCGACGAAAACAGAATCATAATAGTTGCTACCAACCTGCAACTTGATGGCGACAGCGTTTCCTGGGACTCGGCTAAAGATTAATCAAAAAACGGAGCCTTTCGGCTCCGTTTTTTATTTTTTACTCATAAACTCTTACAACTCTTTTTGTAACGCCGCAGATGACCTGATAGTTTATCGACTCGTCAAGCCGCGCTAAATCGTCTGCCGAAATTACCTCGTCGCCGCTTTTACCCATAAGCGTCACTTTACAAAGGAGCTCGGCTTCGGGGATATCGGTTACATCGAGCATCATCTGATCCATACAAACTCTGCCGACTATCTTTGCCTTTTTGCCGAAAACAAGGGCATATCCCGCTCCAAACGAGCGCAGATAACCGTCAGCATAGCCACAGGGAACGGTTGCAATGCGCATCTCTTTGTCTGCAACAAAGGTTCCGCCATAGCTTATAGCATCGCCCGCATTTACTGTTTTAATGTGCGAAATAACGGTTTTAAGCTGCATAGCAGGCTTAATGTCTTTATAGGTTTCTTTATCGTCGGGGTTGGGGGCAAGCCCGTAAAGCACTATTCCCGCCCTTACCATATCCATCTGAAACTCGGGATAGCGGAAAACTCCCGCGCTGTTTGCACAATGGCAGACAAGCGGAGTTTTAATTTCTTTCTTAAGCTCTGACACAATGTAAGTAAACTTTTTATACTGATTTTTTGTAAACTTTACGCTTTCATCATCGGTCATATCGGCTCTTGAGAAGTGGGTAAAAGCACCCTCGACGCAAATTCCGCTAAGTTTTGAAGCGCGAATTGCGGCATCAACATCTGTAAACCCGATTCGGCCCATACCCGTGTCAAAAGCAAGGTGTGCGGTAACAGACACGCCGTTTTTCTGACAGTAGTTAGACAGCGCCCCTGCAAACTCCTCGCTGTAAATAGCCTGCGAAATGCGGTTTTCCGAAAGGATTGCCGCCTGCGAGGGATGGGTAAAGCCTAAAATCAAAATTTCACAGTCACTAAGGCATCTGCGAAGGCTCAGCGCTTCGTCAAGGCAGGCAACGGCAAAACTCTTTACTCCAAGCGAATAAAGCTTTGCAGACACCGCGGCAAGCCCGTGCCCGTAAGCCTCAGCCTTGACCGCCGCCATGATCTTGGTTTCGGGTTTAAGCCTTGAGCGGACAACGGCTGTATTATGCTCAATGTTCTTTAGATCAATATATGCAGTTGTCTGACACAGCACGGCTCTTCCCCCTTTATCTAAACTTGCGAAAATCTCCCGAAATAATCGGAAGATTTCCACTTAAATTTTATGCAACCTTTGCGAAAGCAATTCCTTTATAATAATGACTTAATATCTGGCGGTAATCCCAGCCCTCTTTATCAGCATAGAAATGAGCGCCCCATTGCGACATTCCTACTCCGTGACCGTAGCCCTTAGTGGTAAAGGTGAAGTTACCGTTACTGTAGGACACTTCGAAGCAGGCGCTTCTGAGTCCAAATATAGAGCGGATGTTTTTGCCCGTTGTGGTTTTTCCGCAGACAACGATCTTATTGATATAACCGCCGCTGGTGTATCCGCCCTCAGCCTCGCTTAAGAATGTAAACCAAGCAGACGGGTCTCCCGACGGTGTTACGCCTAATTTCGACTGAATCTTGCTCTTGACTGTTTCCTCAGAGATAACCTTTGTTGCAAGATAGTTTGATTTTATCTTGCTTGAGGTGTAGGTGTGGCTCGCAAGATTGTAGTAATCGGCGAGATAATCATATTTACTTTCGGCACTGACTAAGTAAGCTCTTGCGCCGCCCCAGACCTCTTTTGATGCCTGAGTTTTTCCGCAGCTCACTGCAAAATAAGGCGAGTAGATTGCCTTGCCGTTATAGGTCATAATAATATCATAGACCTCTTCAACAGCCTTGTCTATTTTTCCCCCTACTGTATAGCTTGACTTCATACCAACCGATGCGACAGAGCCCGAATCGGTGTAATACTTAATATAGGTATGAGTTGCAACGACCTGAGCCTTGATTGCTTCATAGCTGAAATTACCATCCAACTCATTTGAAACGACCTTTTTAAGTGCCTCCTTCACAGGCAGAGTGTAGGTCGTACCGTTGGCCTTAAAGGTTAAGGTCTCACCGCCGTTTGAGTCCACCGACGAGGCAGGGACATCAGAAGCGTCGGGATTGACAACCGGCGCCGCCGTCGACGAAGTTTGCGAGCTTGACTGCGCGCTGCTGCTTTGGCTTGCCGACACCGAGGAGCTCTGCGAGCTACTCTGGTTAGATACTACTGAAGACACCTGAGATGACGAGGACTTTGTACTGCTGCTACTGCTACTACTGCTTATCTCTGACTTTTTAGGATTGGCAGGAGGATAAAGAGTAGTATCATTTTCGATTTCAAGAATTTCAAAATCATTGCCGATTTCAATCTCATTAATATTTTCGGGCTCGATCTGCTCAAAAAAATCATTCTGACCCGCCATAGTCATTGTATCTTCTACAATATAATCTACTGCTGAAATTTTATCTGCCGCCGCCCCTGCTGCAGCGCTGAGTAGCACCGAAGCCACGAGGCCGATAGCCGCCGTAGATATTTTAAAGCTTGACTTCATACAGTTCTCCTTTTTTTAGAAAGTTATACCGCTGTTATCAATTATCATTTATTATACACCCTTTTTATCAAAAAATCAAATTTAGCGAGCATTTTGTAACTTTTTATAGAAAATTTATACAAATATAACTAACACTTATTTAAGCATATAGGTGTATTTGCACAATAAATTTATTAACTTTGTTGTAGTTCCAACTTTTTTGTTTTTGGGCGGTTCTTTAATAATTGCTATAAAAATATAAATTTATGAAAAAATTAAAAAAAGACTTGATTTTATTTGAATTATTTGATAAAATATCAATGTTATGCCGCTCCGTGTAAAAAATCGGCAAGTTCGGCGGCGAAAAAAGGCGCCGTCGTGTTCATAAAACAAAGAAGCCACGGCTTTTAAAACGCATCAAGGAGGTGCATTTTCATGGCAAAATGCGATATCTGCAACAAAGGAGTTACTTTTGGAATTAAGGTTTCCCACTCTCACAGACGTTCTAACAGAACCTGGAAGCCCAATGTTATGAGAGTTAAGGCCATCGTTAACGGAAAGCCCTGCCACATTCACGTTTGCAGCCGTTGCTTACGTTCCGGCAAGGTAACCCGTGCCAACTAATTTCTAAAAAGCACAAACAAAAGGAGAAGTCATAAGACTTCTCCTTTTTTCTTTTATTTTATTTATAAAAACACCTGTATAAATGTGGGAGTCACATTCAAAAGGCCCCCTTGTGAAAGGGGGCTGGCTCTGCGTAAGCGGAAACTGGGGGATTGCTGTTATAACATTTTAAGTGCATAACAATCCCTCCGTCACGGCTATCGCCGTGCCGCCTCCCTTTAGGCAAGGGAGGCGTTAAAGTTTTCTTTTATCTGAATTTCTTTAGGAAGGTTTTTAGAGCTTTGGTCATTGCAGTAATTTCACGGTTTGCCCTGCCGTCGCAGGCTTTAACAAAGTTAAGCAACTCTTCTGCCACAAATACAAGTTCACTGTAAAGCGATTTTGCTCGGCTTTTTGCCTCTTTGACCTCTTTTGCAGGTATTCCCTCGGTTACAACCTCAAGCTTATCCTCAAAGAGATCATAAACGGTTCCGCTAAAGGGAGCAAAGGCGTTATAGCCAAGGGTAGACAGCTCGTTTGTAAACTCGGTACAACTATCGTCGTCGCCGTGGTTTACGAAAACGCGATTGGGCTTATTTTCAAAGCCGCCGAGCCACTCCAAAAGGCCGTTCTTATCGGCGTGTCCGCTCACTCCCGCAAGGTACTCTATCTGAGCCTTGACCTCAATTTCCTCGTTAAAGAGCTTTATTTTCTTAGCGCCGTCAAAGATAATTCTGCCGAGAGTTCCCTCTGCCTGATAGCCGACAAACAGAATTGTTGACTCGCTCTTCCAGAGGTTGTGCTTTAGGTGATGCCTTATTCTGCCAGCCTCGCACATTCCGCTGGCGGAAATTATAACCTTGGGGCGAGGATCCTCATTTATCGCCTTGGACTCGTTGCTGGTTTTTGAAAGGGTAAGCCCGTCAAACCAGAACGGGTTTATCCCTTGCCGCACAAGCTGTGCCGCCTCGGCATCGACCGAATCGATATTGCACTGAATGTAAATTTTGGTCGCTTCCTCGGCAAGCGGGCTGTCAACATAAACAGGAAAACCGTCAAAGCCTTTTACAAGGTTTTCAGCTTTAATTCGGCGCAGGTAATATAAGATCTCCTGCGTTCTGCCAACCGCAAATGACGGGATAACAACATTTCCGCCACGGGCGAAGGTCTGTTCAATAATTTCGGCAAGCCTTTCAACGTTGTCGGCGTGCTCCTGATGCAGTCGGTTTCCGTAGGTCGACTCAATTACAACGCAGTCGGCGTCACTCACTTTCTGCGGGTCGTTTACGATAGGTCTGTTCTTATTTCCAACGTCGCCGCTGAATACCATCTTTTTGGTTTCGCCGTTTTCTGTTACCCAAATCTCAATAGCGGCAGAGCCTAAAAGGTGGCCTATATCGTTAAATCTTATCTCAACGTTTTCTAAAACCTGAATTTTCTCATTATATCTGCAGGGGCGCAGGTGGCTGAGGACCACCTCGGTGTCCTCCATTGTGTAAAGCGGCTCGTAATTCTCGCCGCCCGAACGCTTTGCCTTGCGGTTTCTCCACTCGGCCTCAAACATCTGAATGTGGGTACTGTCGCGAAGCATTATGTCAGAGAGCGAGCAGGTCGCCTCGGTGGCGTAAACGCTGCCCTTAAAGCCGCCGCGAGCGAGTAGCGGCAGATTTCCCGAATGGTCAATGTGCGCGTGGGTTAAAAGTACAAAGTCAATGTCAGAGGGGCTTACAGGCAGCTTCTGATTTTCAAAAATGTTCTTGCCCTGCTCCATTCCGCAGTCGACCAAGAACTTATGCCCATTTGTTTCAAGCAAAGTACAGCTGCCCGTTACCTCGTGCGCCGCACCTAAAAATGTTATTTTCATACTCTCACTCTCCTTGTGTTTCCACTAAAAACAATATACCACATTTTCGCCTTTTATTCAATATTTAATCTTAAAAACGGAATATATGCAGGATTTTTAAATAAATATTCACTTTTTAAGCATTTATTCATTGTAAATATTCATAATTACACAAATTTACATAAAATCCTGAATATTTATTCTATTTTTGCTTGACAAAACAGATTTATATTGTATAATAGAGTGTATATGAAAAAAGCAAATTGCTTTAGGAGGCATTTATTATGAATAAAGAAAACATCAAAAAGGTAGTACTTGCTTATTCAGGAGGTCTTGATACCTCTATCATTATTCCCTGGCTCAAAGAGAATTACAACAACTGCGAGGTTATCGCTGTTTCGGGTAACGTTGGCCAGGCTGACGAGCTTGACGGTCTTGAGGAAAAGGCTCTTAAAACAGGAGCTTCCAAGCTCTACGTTCTTGACCAGACCGATGAGTATGTTGACGAGTACATTATCCCCACAATGAAGGCAGGCGCAATTTACGAGGACTATCTCCTCGGCACAAGCCACGCTCGCCCCTGCATTGCAAAGGGTCTTGTTGAGATTGCCATTAAAGAGGGCGCAGATGCTATCTGCCACGGCTGCACAGGTAAAGGAAACGATCAGGTTCGTTTTGAGCTTGCTATCAAGCACTTTGCTCCCAATATGCCCATTATCGCTCCCTGGCGTGAGTGGGATATCAAGTCCCGTGATGAAGAGATCGACTACGCCGAGGCTCACAACATTCCCCTTAAAATAAACCGCGAGACCAACTATTCCAAGGACAAAAACCTCTGGCACCTTTCCCACGAGGGTCTTGACCTTGAGGACACCGGCAACGAGCCGCAGTACGAGAAGCCCGGATTTCTTGAGATGGGCGTTTCTCCCCTTCAGGCTCCCGACAAGCCGACCTACGTTGAGATCGACTTTGAAAAGGGCATTCCCGTTGCTCTTGACGGCGAGAAGATGAGCGCAAAGAACATCATCTTAAAGCTTAACGAAATCGGCGGCGCAAACGGTATCGGAATTATTGACATTGTTGAAAACCGCCTTGTCGGTATGAAGTGCCGCGGCGTTTACGAGACACCCGGCGGAACCATTCTTTACAAGGCACACAGAGTTCTTGAGACCATCTGCCTTGACAAGATGACCGCACACGAAAAAGAAAAGCTTGCCATCACCTTTGCAGAGCTTGTTTACAACGGCCAGTGGTTTACACCTCTTCGCGAGGCTCTCTCGGCATTTGTTGACAAAACTCAAGAGAAGGTTACAGGTAAGGTTCGCTTAAAGCTCTACAAGGGCAATATGATAAATGCAGGCGTTTGGAGCCCCTATTCGCTCTACAGCGAGGAGATCGCAACCTTCGGCGAGAGCGACTACGACCAGAAGGATTCTGCAGGATTTATCAATCTTTACGGTCTGCCTATCAAGGTTCAGGCTATTGTTGACGGCAAGAAATAAGGAGTGTAACTACTGATGGCTAAAATGTGGGCAGGAAGGACGGACGGCAATACAAATAAGCTTGCCGACGACTTTAATTCTTCCATACATTTCGACTGCAAGATGTACAAGCAGGACATTACAGGCTCTATGGCGCACGCCGCTATGCTGGGCGCAAAGGGAATAATATCTCAGGCTGACGCTGACACTCTTATAGAGGGTCTTGAGGGCATTTTAAACGACCTAGAAAGCGGCGAGCTTGCCTTTGATATGACCTGCGAGGACATTCATATGTTCGTTGAGCAGGAGTTAACGAGCCGCCTTGGCGACGTTGGAAAGAAGCTGCACACAGCAAGAAGCCGTAACGATCAGGTTGCGCTTGACATTAGAATGTACCTGCGTGACCGTATTGACACAATTTCCGCTCTTATAAGGGAACTTATAATTGCAGTTACAAACAAGGCTGAGGAGCACAAGGCAACCATTATGCCGGGCTACACCCATTTGCAGAGGGCCCAGCCCATCACATTTGGCCATCATCTTATGGCTTATGCCATGATGCTGCTGCGCGACCTTGACAGACTCAATGACTGCAAAAAGAGAATGAACCTCTCCCCCATCGGCTGCTGCGCTCTTGCAGGCACCACCTACGACACAGACAGGCATTTCGAGGCACAAAAGCTCGGCTTTGACGGAATTTGCTTAAACAGTCTTGACGGCGTTTCGGACAGAGATTTTTCCGCAGAGCTTCTCTCTGCCCTTTCCATTATGATGATGCACCTTTCGCGTTTTTCGGAGGAAATTATCCTTTGGTCAAGCTGGGAGTTTAAGTTTATCGAGCTTTCGGATTCCTTTACCACAGGCTCATCCATTATGCCGCAGAAGAAAAATCCCGATATGGCGGAGCTTGTTCGCGGCAAAACAGGCAGGGTCTACGGCGACCTTATGTCGTTACTGACCGTCTTAAAGGGTCTGCCCCTTGCATACAACAAGGATATGCAGGAGGACAAGGAAAGCGTTTTTGACGCCTGCGACACCGCAGAAATGTGCCTTTCGGTTTTCGCACCTATGATACATGAGATGAGCGTTTGCACCGATAATATGAAAAAGGCGGCGCAGAGCGGCTTTATAAACGCTACCGACCTTGCCGACTATCTTGTTAAAAAGGGCCTTCCTTTCAGAAGTGCATATAAAATTTCGGGACAGATAGTTGCAAAATGCATCGCCGAGGGCAAAATTCTTGAAACTCTTTCACTTTCCGAGTACAAAGAGTTTTCTGACCTCTTTGAAGATGACATTTACAACGAAATTTCGCTTGAAACCTGCGTAGAAAAGCGCATCAGCGAGGGCGGCACCTCGGTTGCATCCGTCGAAAAACAAATAGCGTTTGTAAAATCTAAACTTAATAACTAAAACAAAAACTCCCTCGCAAGAGGGAGTTTTATTTTTTGTAGGGGAGGGGCTTGCTCCTCCCGCCATATTACTTATAGGTAAAAACGGGCGGGCATGGAAACCTGCCCCTACTATTAAGTCTTTTGGTTATTGTAGGGGAGAGGTTCCATCCCCTCCCGAAAAAGCCATTAAACCTTGCGGGAGGAGCAAGCCCCTCCCCTACAGTTTAAATTAGATGTCTTTCATTGTGAGTGAAATGCGCATTTTGTTAAGGTCTACCGAGAGAATTTTTACATCGACGACATCGCCGACCTTTAAGACCTCGGAGGGATGCTTTATAAACTTGTTGCATATCTGGGAAATGTGAACAAGTCCGTCCTGATGAACGCCGATATCGACAAAGGCGCCGAAATCTATAACGTTTCGCACAGTTCCCTTTAAGACCATTCCGTCCTTTAGGTCCTTGATATCAAGAACGTCGGTGCGCAGCATCGGCGGAGGAAGCTCGTCACGGACATCTCGGCCCGGCTGAGCAAGCTCACGCAGAATATCGGTAAGGGTGGGAACACCGACTCCTAACTTTTCGGCGAGGGCGGAAAGACCCTCTTCCTCTGCCTTTGCTTTAAGAGCAGCACCACAAGAGGCTATATCCTTTTTAGAATATCCGAAATGCTCTAAAAGATCGCTTGCGGCCTTATATGACTCGGGGTGAACTGCGGTGTTATCTAAGGGCTCTTTACTTTCGGCAACTCTCAAGAAGCCTGCGCACTGCTCATAAGCCTTGGGGCCGAGTTTTGCAACCTTTTTAAGCTCGCTGCGGCTCTTAAATGCGCCGTTTTCCTCTCTGTAAGCAACGATATTGTTGCAAACGGCAGAGGAAAGGCCTGAAATGCGCGATAAAAGGGCGGGAGATGCGGTGTTTAAGTCTGCGCCGACTGTGTTAACGCAGTCCTCAACAACGCCGTCAAGCGCCTCAGCCAGCCTTTTGGGCGGCATATCGTGCTGATACTGGCCGACGCCGATTGCCTTAGGCTCGATCTTAACAAGCTCGGCAAGGGGGTCCTGAAGCCTTCTTGCTATTGAAACGGCACTTCGTAAGGTAAGGTCAAAATCGGGCAGCTCTGTTGCGGCAAGCTTGGAGGCCGAGTAGACCGATGCGCCCGCCTCACTGACTACCATATAGGCGACCTTTTCGGTCATTTCGCCGATGGTCTGAGCGGTAAACATCTCGGTTTCCTTTGAGGCTGTTCCGTTACCGATTGCGATAATCTCAACGCCGTATTTCTTAATCATAGATTTTAAAACAGCCTTGGATTTTTCTATCTGAGCGTCAGAATGTGTCGGGTAAATAACCGAGGTGTCAAGCACCTTACCCGTCTGGTCGACCACAGCAAGCTTACAACCCGTTCTGTAACCTGGGTCAAGGCCGATGGCGACCTTGTTCTTGACGGGAGGCTGCATTAAAAGCTGATGCAGGTTTGTTCCGAAAACCGAGATTGCCTGCTCGGCCGCCTTTGCGGTAAGCTCGTTTCTGACCTCGCGTTCAATCGAGGGAAATATAAGGCGGCTGTAAGCATCCTCGCCCGCCTGCATAACTGCATTAGATGACGGACTGTTGCCCTTAACCATAAGCCTTGAAATGACCGAGAGCATTTTCTCGCTATCAGCAAGCACGCTGACCTTTAAAAAACCTTCCTTCTCGCCTCTGTCGATGGCAAGAACTCTGTGGCCTGCAATCTTGCTGACGGCCTCGGAAAACTCATAATACATCGAATAAACGCTGTCGGTGTCCTCTTTGGCGGCTACCGACGAAACGATACCTCCGAGCATAACGAGGTTTCTTATTCTCTTGCGGATCTCGGCGTTATCAGAGATTTCCTCTGCGATAATATCGAGCGCTCCGGCCAGCGCATCCTCCGAGCTCTCAACACCCTTTTCGCTGTCGACAAATTCCTCTGCGGCGACAATGGGAATGAGCTTTTCGTCCTCCTGCGCCAAAATAAGCTGAGCAAGCGGCTCCAAGCCCTTTTCCTTTGCAACAGAGGCTCGGGTTTTTCTCTTGGGTCTATAGGGTCTGTAAATATCGTCAATTTCAGAGAGGGTCTTAGCGGCATCTAAGGCGGCCGAAATCTCGTCGGTGAGCTTTTCCTGCGCCGCAATAAGACCTCTTACCTCTTCCCTACGCTCGTCAAGGCCCCTAAGATAAGCAAGGCGCTCGGAGATCTCACGAATGAGCTGATCGTCCATCGAGCCGTGCATTTCCTTTCTGTATCGTGCGATAAATGGAATGGTGTTACCCTCGTCGAGCAGGGCAATAATATTTGCCACGTGCTCTTCTCTGACGTTAAATTGTTCTGAAAGTTTTTGTGCGTAATTCATAAGCTATCCTTTCGGTAAATAGTATACTTTATTTTAACATATTTCCTTTGATTTTTCTACCCCTAAAAGCAATCTTTTAAAAAACAAAATCCCTCAAACCATCTTTTGAAACTCAGATGATTTGAGGGGTGTGTTTTGTATTATTTAACATTCTTTTCTTTTTTGTTTACATATTCTCTGATTGCTATATTTATAAATTGAGACAAGGAGCGGTCATCAAGTTCAGCAAGTTTTTTTGCCTTTTCAAGCAAATCACCATCAATAGTTATGCTTATTCTTTCTTTAAGTGCTTTCATAATATCACTCCTTTATATGATATTTTACGATAAAGTATTGAAAAATACTTAAGAATAATATAAAATAATATAAAGTAATATTAAGGAGTGAGAAAATGGCAGAATTTTGTTTAGAGCACTTTAATCAAATGTTTAGGAAAGATTTTACGAAAAAGGATGTTGTTCTCGCATACGACCTTTGCGAAAGTTGTGGCGAAGTAAAACCTTGCGTCGTTTGTTTGAGTTTAAGGGGGAAAATAAAAGAATTAAGAGAAGATTATAAAAAAAGTAAAAACCGCAGGGGCTAAATACCCTGCGGTTTTTAAGGTTATTTAAGTCTGTTTTCGGGGTTTAATTTCATCTCACGAACTTCTTTACAGACACGCTGAATGGTTTCCTCATATCTTGCCCAGCGCTCAGGGTTATCTCTGTCAAGAAGAACGTCGAGAGCGGGTCTCTTATAGCTCCAACTCTTCCATGTGTAGAGGTGGATTCCGCCGGGGCGCTTTTGTTCTTTTAAGAGTTCTAAGAAAAATTCGAGGTGTGCGATGCAGAAATCTTCGCCGTTAAAATACTGTCCCCAGGTCCAGCGATATTCTGCTGTGGGATAGAACCAAATGTTAGGCTCACCTATCATAAGATCCTTGAGTTTTTGTGTGTAAACACGATAATAAGACTGACCGTCAACGATTTCGGGAAGTTTTTCCTGAAGTTTTCTAATCTGTCCCATCTGTTTGTCGTTAAACTCAGGGCGGACGTCATAGTCATAACTGTCAAAACCGATATCGGTGATAAATTCACTTGCGAATTTCTCAAACTGAATATTACTGCTGGGGTCATCTGCGTTGCCCTTATGACCTGTTATTTCATAGGTTGAGAAAACGGGATAAATACGCTTGCCGTACTCCTCGTAGAGCGCACGAGTCATATCTAAAAAGTCCTGATTGCTGGGATTATGTAAAAGGGGTTCATCCCAATGAAATCCTACAACGGTGTCCCAAAGGCCTTCTTCTTTGAGAAGTTTAATTCCCTTTTCGCTTTTTTTCATAAACTCGCCGAGAGTTTCTTTTTTACTGTTAAAAGAACCTTGATACAGCCATATCATATCGCCGAATTCCTGCGCAAGACGTGCCTGCATAATGGTCTGACCTATCTCGGTGTCAATACCCGCAACGTAGCCGTTGCAGTAGCCCTTGTTAGCAACTCTCCTCATTTCGCTTGGGCCTATTCTTCCGGTGCTCAAATGATAAATCATCATACCGCACTTATCTAATGCCGAATAACTCATACATTCCCCTCCGTTTTTGCTGATTTAGGATAGCTCCTTACAAAAATTATACCAAGCAAAAAGGCCATAGTCAAGAAAAAAAGCCCCTTTTTAAAGGAGCTTTTTTACAGTTTATTTTCTTATAACAAGCTTATCGTTTGCTTTTACAATTTCGCCGTTTTCAAGGGCAAAATCCTGCTCTCCAAAGTTTGCGATAACGCTGACTCCGTTTGAAAACTCGGTTTTCTGAACCGAGTAATCGCTTGACAGATACTCAAAGGAGGTCATTTTCTCGTAACCGACCTCGAGAGCTAAGGGCGAGGTGTTTTTATAAGAAGCCTCTATGCTGTCGGCAAGCTTTTCGTAGTTCTTAGCCGCAAAGGAGAATATCGGCGGCAGACCGTAAAGATTTAGGTACAAATCACGCTTTGGCATAAGCTCGGGACAGCAGTTGTGGCTGTCACCCCAGTACCAATACGAGATCATACAATCGTGGTAAACAAGCTCCCAAAGAGGAATACGGTGCTTGGGATTGAGCATATATTTTTCTATGTTGCTGTCAATCTCGTCGCCGTAATAGAGCTCGGCCATTCTTCTACCCGACTGGTAGGAGCGCCACTCGTTTATACTGAGCATTCCCTCATTATAAACGCAATGGACAAGCCCGTCCTCTCTGCCTATCTCGGTGCCGCAGACAAGCCCGTTATCCTCGACGACCTTTGTAAGCTCGACCTTGTGCCTAAGTCCGTCACGTCTTGTCATAGGATGCTCAACGCTATAACACTCGTTTGCATAGTTAAAGACAACGTCCAAAAACCAGCCGTCAACGCCTATTTTTTTGTTAAGGGTGGGAATTCTGTCCTTGGCGCACTTGACGCACTCGACGTCGCACATTCTGTTCTGATAATAGTAGTTTCCGTCCTTGCCCATAAGCTGCCAGGCAGTCATAAGCTGGCCGTCCTTTGTTATGGCAATAGAATCAGGCCAATAGGAAAGGCGGGGCTTGCAACGGTTGTATCTCGTTTCGGTCATAAGAGATGCGGTGGCCTTAGGGATAACATCCGAAAATACGTCGTAAACCGTGGTAAGATAGCCCTTGTCTTTTACGTACTTTACTGTTTCGGGGTCGACGTTCTCGTCAAAAATGCTCCACATAACCCTGTCGATGCCACGCTTTTTCATATCGTCGGCAATCTCTCGGCGGCGGGCATACTGCTCTTTCGTTGGCGGTGTGTACTTAGCGTCCTTATTATAGAGCTTATACATAGCGTCGTCGTTAAACACCCAAACATCTGCAGCGCCTATCATTTTATCAACGTTCTTAACCGCCTGTGCCTTTTCCCTAAGAGTTCTTACAAAACCTCGTTTTTCGGCAAATGCGCGGTATTTTTTGCACATATCGGTAATTCCGCCGTTTTCAGACACGACAAATCTCAAAACTCTGTCATAGCCCCAGAAGGATTTCTGCGGCAGGAAATAGGGACGAACTCTGAAAAATCCGTCATCATCTCGGTCAAAATACATTCCTGCATCGTAGTTTGTGTCGCAGGTGCAAAGAAGGTATGCCCCGTCTCGCTTGCCTCTTGTAAGGCCCCACATAGACATTACCGAAAAACCGCAGGCAAAGTGCTTATAATCGTGGTACAAAATTATTTCAGGGTCACTGTTATCCGCCTCGATAGCAACGCCCTCGTTGTAGGGTATTATATGTGTATCACCTTTTTTTACGTCAAAGGCAGGCGGGTAATGAAATTCTTTTTCAAACCTCGCATTAGAGCTCATTGTAAGCTTTACGCCGCTCTCATCAAACGAAAGGCGGGCGCAAACTATAGTTTCGGGGTCAGGTATAGCCTCGCCGAGCTGAACCTCGCCATCCTTTACTTCGGGGCGGCTTACGTTATACACGATCTCTTCGCCCTCTATGCGTGCGTTTGAAATGCTGTAATCGCTCTCTACAGCAACTGTTTCAAAAGAGAGCTCGCCTCGGCTTACAGAAATGGCTCCGTTTTGCTCGTTTAAGGAAACTTTCAGACCGTTTTTCTCTATTTTAAGCATTTTTCTTTCCCCCACTTATCACGGCACAGATGGGCGCCTTGACCTTTATTTCGGTTAAAAATTCTATTTCATCGTTTTTTATCTCAAAGATGGTAACATTATCACTATTCTGGTTTGCAGAGGCGAGCAAGCTATCCTTTACAAAAATATCTCTCGGGCATTTTCCGCGGCTTGAAAAGTTATTAACAAGCTCCGCTTTTCCCTCGCAGAGAGAAAACGCCGAAACGCTGTCTGCCCCTCTATTGCTTACATAAAGGCGGTCACCCGAAATTCTTATAGCTGCGGGATGATTTTCGCCTTCGTAGTCTGCTACGGCTGAAACTGTGCCGAGCAATTTAAGCCTACCGTCAGCGTATTCAAGGCTTACGATCTGCGAAGAAAGCTCGCAGGCGCAGTAAGCGTATTTACCCAACTCGTCAAAGCAGATGTGCCTTGGGCCGCTGCCCTCTTTAAGCGCTACCTCGGACTTGAGATTAAGTTCTTTATCGAAAAGGAAAATCTTATCAAGCCCCAAATCGCAAACGCAGAAATACTTGTTATCGGGTGTAAGGCCGACAAAGTGCATTTTCGATTTTTCCGAGAGTTTAAGGCTTGTGTCTGGAGAGGCAAAAAGGCTGCCCGAGCCGTAATGCGCTACTAAAACCCTCTCGCCGTCTACTGCAAGGTGGCAGCCAACTGTGCCTTTTGTAGAGATAGGGTCGCTCATATTCGCAAGATTTCCGTTCTCTTCTAAGTCAAAACTCACCATCTCGCTCTCACCGTTTTGGTTTTGGCGCAAAACGGCATAAAGCTTGCGGTTTTCAATTATAAGATAGGTCGGACTGTCAAGCGGCACAAACTGCTTTAGGACTATTTCTTTGCCGTTTATCTCATAGTGATAGATACCACCGCTTTTGTCAAAAGAGGCAACATACAAGCTATACACTAAAACCCATACCTTTCACGTTTATCGCAACAAAGTGACGCTCCGTTATCCATAACAAGCGTTGCGCCTGTTACCGAAGCGGCGGCTTCTGAACTTAAATAGATTGCCGCCTTTGCAACTTCTTCACAGGTTGCCCACTTGCAAAGAGGTATCTTATAATATGTATCCTCTTTATCGTCAAGCCTTGCAGAGCCTGTGTCTGTCCACCCGGGAGCGATAGTGTTGACCCTTATCTTATATTTAGCAAGCTCGATAGCGCAATGCTCAGCAAGCTTGTTTACCGCCGCCTTGACAGTTCCGTAAACCGAAACCTCGCCAAAATGCACCTTAGAGTGATTTGACGAAATCATAACGATACTGCCCTCTATGTCCTTTTCAATCATAAGCTTTGCGGCGCCCTGAGTGCAGAAAAAGCTGCCCTTCAGATCAACGTCGCAGATGAGGTCAAAAAGCGCCTCGTCGGTTTCAAGAAATGTGGCTTTTTTAGTTACGCCCGCGTTGTTTACAAGCACGTCAAGCCTACCAAAATGCTTTGAAAACTCGGTAAAGAGATTTTCAATTTCCTCACACTTGCTGATATTGCATTTAAACGCCACGGCCCTTTGTCCCATTTCTTCGATCCGGGAAACAACCTCTTTTGCGCCTGCATCGCTGCTAACATAGGTAAGCGCAACATCATAGCCCTCTTTTGCAAACTCGAGAGCTATCGCCTTGCCGATACCCGTTCCGCCGCCTGTTACAAGCGCTACTTTTTTCTCTGTAGTCATAATCGTTTCTCCTACCAGCCGTATTGCTCTGACATAACGGCATAGAAATCTTCAAAAAGCTTATCAAAATACTCATCTGTATTATACGAGGGCTTGCGACAATAGTCGCTCTCGATAATTCCTCTGCGCTTTAAAATTCTCTTTTCAAAGGAGATTATCTGCTCAACGTTCTGTCTTATATGATTGAGCATAGGAAGAAGCTTGTTATGGACCTCGATAGCGCCCTCTCTGTCGCCGTTTACATACTTATTGTAGATATCAAGATAAACGTCATACATGGAGCAACCGGGCATTGCGCCGATAGCGCCTCTGTCCATACACTCGATAAGCTGGAAACCTGCGTTGCCGACAAAAATCTTCATCTGTCCGTCGGTAAGCTTCATAAGGTTTGTAACGTAGGGCCCTGCGGGCTTGCACTCTATCTTATAGTAAATGATGTTGGGACACTCATTGCCGAGCTTTACAAAGACCTCGGGAGCGATGCCGACACCCGTCTGCTCAGGGGCGTACTGCACCATAATGGGAATTTTGACCGCGTTTGCAACCGCCTTCATATGCTCATACAAATAATTAGCACCTGGCTTTAAGAAAAAGGGCGGGAGAAGCATAAGGCAGTCTGCACCAGCCTCTTCAAAGCGCTTTGCAGTTTTAACTGCAACCTCGGTTGCGTGGTCGGTTACCGAAACGATGGTTTTTCCGCCCGCCTCGCGTGCGGCGTTTACTGTTGTCTCGAGCATTTTTTGCTTTTCACTGTCGTCAAGCTTATAATACTCGCCCGCTATTCCGAAAAGGGTTACGGCGTGGCAGCCTCCGCCGATAAGATGCTTTACAAGCTTATCAAGGCTTTTATAGTCAACCTCGCCGTTCTCCGAAAAAGGAGCGGCAATAATCGGGCAAATTCCTTTAATGTCTGTCATTTTTTATTCCTCCGTTTTAACGTCGTTTACTATACTTCTTACTGCATCGCAGAAAATTCCCACGTCGACCGAATGTGCTATGTACTTAACGCCGAGCGCTTTCCATTTTCTTGCATTTTTTATGGTGTCGGTAAATGTTCCGACTGCGACGCCTTTCTCTTTGCAGAGCTCAACAATTTTAAGCATTTCCTTTTCAACCCGTGGATTGTCGATGTCCCCGGGGATGCCAAGCGACTGCGAAAGGTCATAAGGTCCTATAAAGATTACGTCGGCGCAGTTTGTTTCTAAGACTTCGGCAAGGTTTTCAATACCCTCCTTGCCCTCTATCTGCAGAACTGTTACTGCCTCGTTTGCCTCTTTAAAATACTCAAATCTGTCCTTACTGCTGTAATCAGCGGCTCTGACAAACCTGCAAACTCCGCGCTCGCCAAGCGGCGCAAACTTTGTGTGCTTGCGAACGTTTTCAGCGTCCTTGGCGCAGCAGACCTGCGGAACCTGAATGCCGCCCGCTCCGATGTCAAGCGCCTCGCCCATAACCGAATTATTTTCTTCCTTAACGCGAATTATAGGGAAAATACCCGAAACCTCGGCGGCACGAACTAAATTCTGCGCCGTCTGAATGGTGTTAGGTCCGTGCTCCAAGTCAATTATAACAAAATCGCCGCCCGCATAGCCCATAGCCTCGATAAAGGCAGGCTCTGCAGTCTTTGCAAAAAAGCCGATAACGCCGTTTTCAAGCTTTGCTTTAAACTCTGCAGTCATTTGCTTCATACTCATTTTTTCTTACTCCTTGTACTGCATATATGTAAGGTCGCAGCCCTCGTCTGCCTGAGTTACATTGTCGATAAAGTTTCTGACAAAGCCGCGCTTGATATCCTTATGCTCCTTGGGAACAAAGTTTTTAAGGCGCTCTGCCATTTCCTCGTCGCTTATCTCAAGCTCGATAAGGTTGTTGTCAACGTCAAGGTGGATAATATCGCCGTCACGAACTGCGGAAAGCGGGCCACCGATTGCACTCTCGGGAGCAACGTGCAGAACCTGCGTTCCAAAACAGCCGCCCGACATTCTCGAGTCGGTAATACGAACGAAGTCCTTAACACCCTGGCGATTAAGCTGCGGGGGAAGCGGCATATAGTTGCCGTTCTCGGGCATACCCGGCGCTCCAACGGGGCCAAAGCCGCGAAGCACGATAACGGTGTCAGCCGTCATATCGCTGTTTTCGTCTAATAAGTATTTCTGGCATTCTTCAAGACTTTCAAAAACCTTGGCAGGTCCGCGGTGGTTTAAAAGGTGGGGCGATGCGGCACTTCTCTTAATAACTGCGCCCTTGGGAGCAAGGTTGCCGAAAAGCACGCTGATGCCGCCCTTTTCGTTTAAGGGATCATCAAGAGGACGGATAATCTCCTTATCGTAAGGCATATCTATATCCTTGAGGTTTTCGCCGACGGTCTTGCCCGAAACGGTAAGGCAGCTTGTGTCGAGCATTCCCTCAAGCTCCTTCATAAGCGAGGCAACGCCGCCTGCGTTATGGAAATGTGTTCCGACTGTTCCTGTTCCGTGCGGTTTAACGTTTACCAAAACGGGAGTTTCGTTGCTTATCTTCTCGAAATCCTCGAGCTTTAGGTCGATATTAGCTCTCTTTGCGATTGCGGTAAGGTGGATAATAAGGTTGGTCGAGCCGCCCGCCGCCATAAGAACTCTTATGGCATTTTCTATTGACTTGCGGTTAATAATGTCAAGGCAACGAATGTCCTTTTCAACAAGCTCGACTATCTTTCTGCCCGACTGTTCGCAAACGCGAAGCTTCTCAGCAGAAACGCCAAGGCAGGATGCCGAATTTGGCAGGGCAATTCCCAGCGCCTCGGTTACTGTCTGGCAGGTGTTGGCGGTTCCCATAATGGGGCAGGCGCCTGCGCTACCGTAAAGACAGCCCTCGTGTTTAGTCATTTCCTCAAGCGAGATTTTACCCGAGGTGTAGTCGTTGTAAAGATAAAAGCTATCTGTTCCGCAGGCAAGGGTCTGACCCTTGTAGCTGCCGGGAAGCATTGCGCCGCCGGGAACAAAAATAGTGGGCTTATTTGCCGAAACCGCCGCCATAAGCTGAGCTGGGATAACCTTGTCACAGCCACCGATGAGCACTATTCCGTCAAAGGGGTGCCTTTCGATAAGCTCCTCTGTTGTGATAGAGAGCAGGTTTCTGTAAACAAGGCTCGATATATCAAAGAAGACCTCGCAAATTGAAAGGGTGTTGACCTCTAACGGAAAGCCGCCTGCCGCCCAGACACCTCTTTTAATAGCATCTGCAAGCTGGCGGAAATGCACGTGGCCGGGGTTGGTCTCGGCCCAGGTGTTTATAATACCAATAATGGGCTTTTCAATGTCGCTATCTGTGTAGCCCATTGATTTTAGAAGCGCGTTACGGATAAGTCCCGTTCTGTCGCCTCTCTTTTTCCATTTCTGCGAGTAATTATGTTCCATAAAAAAGCACATTCCTTTCCAACGTATAGCTTGATTTAAGGATAAACCCTGCAAGAAACTTTTTAAATAGAAAAAATCAACATATATATGGACTTTTTTGACATTTAGTTATATAATGAGAGCGAGGTGAAGTTATATGTACAGAGACGACCCTACCTGCTTTGAAAACACCTTTAGCTTTCCACCGTCGAGAGAGCTTAATATGTATTATTGCGGAAAGCGAATTTTGACCCCTCACCACAGCTACGGTCCTGAGGTCAGGCGACATTTCTTGGTGGTATACATAAAAGAGGGGCAGGCCACCCTGCTCTCCCACAAGGGCAAGATCCGTCTTGTCGGAGGAAGCCTTTTTGTTATGTTTCCCAACGAGGAGATACACTACGTTGTTGATAAAAACTCACTATGGACAATTTCGTGGGTGGGACTTTACGGTAATATGGTCTACGAGCTTTTTGAATCGGTGGGAATAACCCCCGAAAACCCCGTAAAAAGCGTTAAAAACATAGGGCACGCCCTCTCGAGCATTTTTGAGGGAATCTATCAGCTTTCTCTTTCCAGAGATCACCACGACAAGCTTTCGGTGATAAGTCTGCTCTACCAGTTTTTCTCGGTTCTTGCCTCAGACAACACTACAAAGACATCCGTAGACTATGTTGAGGAGGCGGTTCGGCTTATCGACTACAACTACGATAAGAACATTACCGTTGAAAATATTGCAGAAAGGCTTTTTATAAACAAGAGCTACCTTTCGCGGCTTTTCAAATCAAAAAAAGGAATTACCCCCAAGGAATACCTTATCAAAAAGCGGCTTGACCGAGCAGCAGACCTCTTAAAAAACAGCACCGTTTCAGTAAACACCATTGCCGTCTCGGTAGGGCTCAGCGACCCGCTTTATTTTTCGAGGATCTTCAAAAAATACACAGGTCTGTCCCCCAGCCAGTACAGACAGAGCGAATCAAAACAAAAAAACTTGTAATTTGGCGAAATATGTAGTATAATTTATGTATATTTTTTAGAGGGTGAGGAGAGAAACCTATGCCAAGAAAAGACGGAAAACGCTTCAAGGGCAGTGATATGATGTATACCATTGCTCCCTATATTATGGATAAGCGCTGTGATGCCTGCAACTCGCTCACGGTTTATATCCCCTACGAGCCTATGCACGAATACATAGTTAAAAAGCGCGCCGAGGGCATCAAGATGAGCCATATGTCGCTCATCATATCGGCTTATGTCAGAACTGTTGCAAAATTCCCCGCAGTTAATCGCTTTGTTGTTAACAGAAAGATATATTCCAGAAATGACCTTATTGTTGCAATGGTCGTTCAGCGTGCCGTTGACGCGCAGAGCACCATGGCAAAGCTTAACTTCGAACTTACTGATACTATTTTTGATGTAAACGATAAGATCAACTCATTCATTGACGCAAACCGTCAGGAAGACAGCAACAAGACCGACGATATTATGAGAAAGCTTACAAAGTTTGCTTTCCTCTTAGGTCCCGTTGTTTCGCTCTTAAAGTGGCTTGACAAGCACGGTCTGCTTCCCAAGGCTGTTATTGACGCATCGCCTTTCCACACCTCGATGGTCATTTCAAACCTTGCCAGCATCAGAACAAATCATATATTCCACCATATTTATGATTTCGGCACCGTCGGTCAGATAATCACACTCGGAAACAGCGAGCTCAAGCCCACCAGCAAAAAGGGCGAGGTCATTTTTGAGCGCAATATGCCCCTCGGCGTTGTTTGCGACGAGCGAATTGCCTCCGGCGGATATTACGCAAAGTGTTTTCACGAGATGGAACGCTATCTTGCAAATCCTGAGCTTTTGGAGGCTCCTCCCGAGGTCGTCAACACGGATTTCTAAAAAAACAAAGCCCGAGCCGCTTGGCTCGGGCATTTCTTCACCTTTTTGAGAATAATAAATAATTAAAAATAAGTTAATAATATTTTAATATAACCATTAAGATTATTTATCTCTTTAATGATATACCTAACACAAAAAAATTGCGGAGGTAATTTTATGAAAGATAAGGATAAGCTTTCCCGATTTCTGTATTTTTCGGTTCTTATCAGCTTTGTTGTTCCGATAGTGTATCTTACCGTCAGAATAATTCTGATGTCAACGGGAAACCTTGCCGAAACGACCCGTCCTATGTCGGACTACATTCTTATGCTTCTTGAGTGTGTTCTGGGAGTTATAGTTATTCATCTACCCTCCTTCCTTGAAAAGAAGTTTCAGTTTGTAGTTCCCAAGACGCTATACATTATGTATCTGATCTTTCTCTACTGCGCCATCTTCCTTGGAGAAATCAGAGATTATTACTACCACGTTCCCCATTGGGACAGCATTCTGCACACCTTCAGCAGTCTTATGTCGGGTGCATTCGGCTTTATGGTCGTTGACGTTTTAAACCGCGACAAGCACACCTCGATAAACCTCTCGCCGCTGTTTGTTTCGGTTTTTGCATTTTGCTTCAGCATAGCGTTTGGAACGCTCTGGGAGATATACGAGTTTTCTTTTGACTCGCTTTTGGGACTCAATATGCAGAAGTTCCGCCTTGCCGACGGCACGCTCTTAGTCGGACACGAGGCTCTTGTAGACACCATGAAGGATATTATTTTGGACACTCTGGGCGCGTTTATTGCCTCGTCTGTAGGCTTTATTTATCTTAAGCTGCAGAAAAGAAAGAGCGAGCAGCAAGACAAATAATTTTCTAAGCCGTATTTACAATTAATGACATTTATATTATAATTAAGTAACAGTATTTAAGCAATTTCCTTTGTGAAAGAGAGGAAAAACAAAATGCATATATTACTACTGTCGTGTAACACAGGTCAGGGGCACAATTCTGCCGCCTATGCTATAAAAGACGCTCTTATCAGCCGCGGCGACACCTACGAGATTGAAAACGCCCTGCTTTTCCTGCACGAGCTTTACGAAAAGCTTATCTCTGACGGGCATACCTTTGTTTACCGCCGTCTTCCCAAGCTTTTCGGCGTCGGCTACAGATTTGAGGAAAATCATACTCCCAACTTTATCCGCACACAAATGAAGCTTGGCGTTAAGAAATTTAAGGCATACATGGCAGAAAATCATTTTGATGCCGTTATCAGCACCCACGTTTTCGGCTCGTTGCTTGTCAACGAATACAAAAAGCAGACGGGGGACAAAATTCTTTCCGTATTCGTTTCCACCGATTACACCTGCCACCCCGGTGCGCCCGAATCCGAAGCTGACCTTTATATCACCCCGCACCCGCTCGTTACACCCGAGTTTGTGGAAAACGGCATAAGCAATGATAAGATCAGACCGCTTGGAATCCCTGTTGCAAAATCTTTTGTAGGCGGCGTGGAAAAGGCAAAGGCAAGGCACGCTCTTGACCTGCCGCATAACAAAAAGATCGTTCTTGTTGCCTGCGGAAGTATGGGCTGCGGACCTATTGCAAAAACCGCCTCGCTTATATCTATGAAGATGCCCAAAGCGCTTGTAATAGTTGCTTGCGGAAACAACGACAAGCTCTTATCAAGGCTTTTGCGGCTTGAGCGCGCAAATATTCTCCCCCTGCCCTACACTAAAAATATGCACCTATATCTTTCCGCCGCCGATGTTTTCATCTCAAAGGCAGGCGGACTTAGCACCAGCGAGGCAATACATAGCGGCGTTCCGCTTTTATACATCAACGCCGTTCCCGGCTGCGAAACCAGAAACATTGATTTTATGGTCGGCAACGATTTTGCTTCTGCTGCTGACTCACCGCACGATGCCTCAATCAAGGTGTTCGGCATTTTGAACAATCCGCAAAAGGCTCTGAAAAGGATGGCCGACTGCGCCGCCGACATCGCTCGCGACCCTGCTGATGCAATTTGCGCCGAGATAGAGCGCGAGCTTGCAAAAAGAAACGGATAGCTTCACAAACAAAACCCATTTGTATATATCAGATTCGGTCGGTAGTGCGCGCTTAAAGCGCGCACTACCGATTTGTAAATTATTTTTGCATCAAATCCTTAAAAAAGGTTGACCTTTTAATTTATTTTTGATATAATTTACTTCGCACCCAACGAGTGCCACTGAAAATGGAGAGGTATCGAAGCGAGGATGTTGCCGAGCGCTGCCGGTGGCAAATGAAGCGAGACATAAGGAGCGTCCGAGGTCGAAATTTTGCGAAGCGTATAGCGAGCAAAAATTTCGAGCACTATAGCAGGACATAACGGGGCGCCCCATTTGATAAAAATTGAATATTGCGTTATGCTCCAAACGGAGTTTAACATATACGGAGACGTATC
>CAZDSQ010000009.1:0-39983 GCA_964508295.1 uncultured Oscillospiraceae bacterium
GCCACGCGAGGATGCAGAGATCTGTGCCGACGTTCTGCTTTCGTCAGACAAGAGAGGCATAGAGTCCCACGGTGTTAACCGCTTTAAGCCTGTCTATATCGACAGAATTAACGCCGGTATTCAGAACCCCGTAACAAACTTTGAGATCGTCAAAGAGACCCCCACCACCGCAGTCGTTGACGGACACGACGGTATGGGTCAGGTAATTGGCTACAAGTCAATGCAGCTTGCCATCAAAAAGGCCAAGGAATACGGTATGGGTATGGTCGTTGTTCGCAACTCCTGCCACTACGGTATCGCCGGCTACTACACCACAATGGCCGCAGAAAACGGCTGTATCGGTCTTACGGGAACAAACGCACGTCCCACAGTTGCTCCCACCTTTGGCGTTGAGGGCGCTTTCGGAACAAACCCCTTAACCCTCGGCGTTCCTACCGATGAGGAGTTTGATTTTAACTTTGACTGTGCTACATCCATTACACAGAACGGAAAGCTTGAGTATTATCAGAGAATCGGTCACGATATTCTCCCGGGAACAGTTGTCGGCCCCGACGGTAAGGCTGTAGACGGCGATGCCGCTACCGCTCTTAAGAGAATAGGCGGCGGCGATGCTGCCCTCACTACTTTGGGAGGAATCGGCGAGGAGCTCGGCGGCTATAAGGGCTACGGCTTTGCTATGTTTGTAGAGTTCTTAAGCGCAGTTCTGCAGGACGGTAATTACGGTAAAGCTCTTACAGGCAAGGGCGAAAACGGTGAAAAGGTTCCCTTCCACCTCGGCCACTTCTTTATCGCTATTGACACCGACCACTTCCTCGGCGAAGATGTTTGCCGCAAAAAAGCAGGCGATATTATCCGCGAGGTACGTAGCACTAAAAAGGCTCCCGGTCAGGACAGAATTTACACTGCAGGTGAAAAAGAGTGGGAAATCTGGCTCAGTAGAAAAGATAGCGGCGTTCCCATCAACGAACCCGTTCAGAAGGAATTTACCGAGGTAAGAGATGCTCTCGGACTTACACAGTACAAGTTCCCTTGGGAAGACTAATTTGTTAAATAAGGCTTTAAAATTAAGCCTCTAATAAAGCATAATGTGAGGAGTGTTCACTATGAAGATCAGTAGTACAACCAGCAGACTCGCCAGAGTGTATGGCGACGAAAAGGCAATCGTAATGCTTGCAAAAGCGGGCTTTGATGCAATGGATTATTCAATGTTTGTGCATAAGGCGCAAGACGGCGTTTTTACAAACAAGGGCTTTGATAAGTATGCCGAAAAGCTTAAGACTGTTGCAGACGCAGCAGGAATTGAGTTCGGTCAGATTCACGCTCAGATGCCCTCTCCCTCTTATCCCGCTTATATGGAAAATCAGGAGCTTTGGGATAAGCTTGCAGTAAATTCAATTATTTCTGCGGCGATTATGGATTGCCCTTATGTTGTTGTTCACCCCCTCATTATGCTTGACCGCCTTTACGACCATAAGTATAAAGAGAATTACGAGGCAAACCTTGAGTATTACGGCAAAATGGCCCCCTATCTTAAGGAGTACGGCGTCAAGGTTGCTATCGAGAATATGTGGCATCACGATTTTGAAAAGGATGTTATCTGCCCCTCTGTTTGCAGTACAGCTGAGGAGATGACAAGCCTCTGCCGTGATCTTGGTGACGGCTTTGTAACCTGCCTCGACGTTGGACACTGTATTTTAACGGGTGAGACCGCTGAGGGTATGGTCCGCGGCCTTGGAGATACTTTAAAGTGCTTGCACGTTCACGATAACGACGGACGCGACGATAACCACGATATCCCTTACAACGGCTTCCAGATTCCTATGGAGTTCAAGGCTCCCGAAAGACAGATCAACTGGGATGCTTTTATGGCGGCTCTTAAAGAGGTTAACTACACAGGAACCCTCAGCTTAGAGGCTGACAGCTTTATGGATAAGTTCCCCGTAGAGCTTTATGAGGATGCCAATATCTTTATGGCAAAGGTTGCAAGACACCTCGCAAATAAGTTCGATAAATAGTAAAACAAAAACCGCCGCTTTAATTAAAAGCGGCGGTTTTTAATGATATTGAGCTAACGCTCAAATGATGTTTGCGGCAAAGCCGCAAAACGATGTTGTGCCCTGCGGACACAAACACAAAAATAAAAGCAAGTCTTTCGACTTGCTTTTATTTTTGGAGCTGATGGTCGGAATCGAACCGACAGCCTGCTCATTACGAGTGAGCTGCTCTGCCATTGAGCCACATCAGCACTATACGCTGATGTTTATTATACTCAAAAACGAGCATAAAGTCAATAAGTATTTAACTATTCGAGCGTTATAAATGACGAGCTGACAAAGCCTGTTGCGCCGTCATAGGTAGTCTGGTACCAGCCATTGTAGCCGTTTCGCACGTTCAGAACGGTGCCGTTGGGTATAAGGCGCAGAACCGTTGAGGAAATTGATGGCTTTTCTCGCAGGTTGAGGTTTCCTGAGGTAAGACTGACAACTCCGCGTTGTACAAGCTCGGGTTCTCTGAAAGGCAAACCGAAATATTCCGTCAGTGACTTTGCAATGCTTCGTGCGATTTCGGGGATGCTCTGGGTTATCCAGCGGGCATCGTCAACATTGTCGTGGTAGCCTATCTCGAGAAATGTTGATGGCGCTTTTGTCTGGCGTACCTCGCCGAGTCGGGTTGTGGTGAGGGCGCGGACAGAGTCGGGCAGGGGATAGATGTCCTCGAAATTGTCGGCGATAATCTCACTGGCTCGCTCGCCGCTCTCGCTACCGGGATAATAGTAAACGTCAATGCCTCTGTTCTGACCGTAAAACTCAGCGGGTGAGGCGTTTGAGTGCAGGGCAAGGTGTAGGTCGTAGTTTCCCGCGTTGGATTCTCGTATAGCGGTTGCGGCGTTGGTGGTGCGGTCGTTTCTCACAAAATCAATTCCGTTTGCCCTGAGGTAAGGCTCAAGAGCGTCGGCAAGCAGATTCATATAATATTCCTCGCTACCGCCTGTTACATAAGAATTAAACTCCTGAGTTGAGGGACTTAAATAAATTGTGGGCATATTTTGGCTCCTTTCGAGTGTTCTCTTTATATGTGTATGCCCCCAAAATAGTATTTTTGCACTTTTTTTGTAATATAATGATTACCGAAAACAAAGTTCGGGTGATTATTATGAAAAGGCTTGAAAATATAAAAAACGCCTTTCTGATAGGCGTTTGCATTGTGGCGGCGCTTCTTTCGGCGTTTTATCCGTTTGAGGAGAAGGCTGTACAGACAATGGGGCAGAGCTCGCCTCTTTATGCCGAAACAAACGATCAAAGACTTGAGTTTTTCTCTGCAAACGGACTGAGCGTAGAAAACGAACCAAACGAGATAACCGAGGTTTTGGTCCCAATTGAATTCACCGCTGTTTATCAGAAATATGAGGCGCTTCAAAAGGCGCAGGGATTTTCACTTGAAGAATACAAGGGGCAAAGGGTGAGGCGCTACAGTTACAGGCTCACAGACAGAAAAGACACCCTTGCGGAGCTGCTTGTGTCTGACGGAAAAATAGTTGCGGCAGCGCTTGTAAACCTCTCTGAAGATGGCGGCTTTGACAAAATTATCTCTTGAAATTTCTGACAAAATATGTTATTATTTTAGGGTAAAGATAAAAGAAAAAAAGTTTTGTGCAAAATGCACAAAACGCTAAGAAAATATTGTGTATTTTAAAATTGTGGGTTGGCTCTAAAAGGCTGTTTTTGGTGATTTTTTCATAAAAACGCTAAAATTTTGCAAAGTATTTGTAAGATAAGTCAATTGTAATCAGGTAAATAAATTGGTATCATATTTAATGAATTAATATCAGCTTTTGTGCTGAGTTATAATATTATGAGCATAAGAAAAAAATCAGGAGGTCAATAATGGCTAGTTTATCATTTAAAAGCATCGGAAAAACCTATCCCGGCGGTGTAACTGCTGTTTCCGATTTCAACCTTGAAATCAAGGATAAGGAATTTATTATCTTCGTTGGTCCTTCCGGCTGCGGAAAGTCCACAACTCTTCGTATGGTTGCCGGTCTTGAGGAGATCACAGACGGCGAGCTTTACATCGGGGACAGACTTATCAACAACGTCGCTCCTAAGGACAGAGATATCGCGATGGTTTTCCAGAACTATGCTCTTTATCCTCATATGACTGTTTATGAGAATATGGCATTCGGTCTTAAGCTGCGTAAAACTCCCAAGGAGGAGATCAGAAAGCGCGTTGAAGAGGCTGCCAGAATTCTTGATATTACCCATCTTTTAGACAGAAAGCCTAAGGCTCTTTCAGGTGGTCAGCGCCAGCGTGTTGCTCTCGGTCGTGCTATCGTTCGTGAGCCTAAGGTATTCCTTCTTGACGAGCCTCTCTCAAACCTCGATGCTAAGCTTCGTGCACAGATGAGGACCGAGCTTTCAAAGCTCCACAAAAAGCTGGGTACAACCTTTATCTACGTTACCCATGACCAGACCGAAGCTATGACCATGGCTGATAGAATCGTTGTTATGAAGGATGGTCTTATTCAGCAGGTTGACAGCCCGACAAACCTTTATAATAAGCCCACTAACGTTTTCGTTGCAGGCTTTATCGGAACTCCTCAGATGAACTTCATCGAGGCAAAGGTTATCGAGGTTGACGGTAAGTATGCTGTAGAGTTCGGCTCTGAGGACACCAAGACCAAGAAGGGTGTTAAGTATCAGGTCATCATTCCTGACGCTAAGGTTAAGGACACCAAGATCGCTGAGTACGTCAATAAAGAAGTTATCGCAGGTATCCGTCCTGAGTGTATTAAGGATGAGGAAGCATTCCTCGCTAATGCAACAACAGGTAAGATCAAATGTAAAGTTGAGATCACCGAGCTTATGGGTGCTGAAACCTACCTTTACATCAACTGCGAAGGCATCAATATGACCGCAAGAGTTGCTCCCAGAACAACCGTTCTCAGCGGCGACGAGATCGAGATGGCTATTGACGCTAACAGACTTCACGTTTTCGATAAGGACACCGAGTCTATCATCGTTTACTAAGAAATTTAAAAAGAGTGGGCTTTTGCCCACTCTTTTTTACTTTATATGATGTTTATAAAAAGCATTGCTATGGTGGCGGGCGCGGATAGCAGGAGAGAAGCTGAAACTGTGCATAGATTAAGCGAAATCAGCTCGCCGCAGAAAAGCTCGGCAATCAAGACTGCGGCAAGCGATAGAGCTCCAAGGCCTGCACTGCCTAAGAAAGAGGAAAGAAACTTCTTTTTGCCCTTTTGCATAGTTTTTGAGTAAATTGAAATTGATAAAATAAAAAGTGCGGCGGTAAAAACTAAAAATATGAGCTTCTCTGCTGTCATTGTTTTGCTCCTTTGTCAAATTCTCGCTGAGAAAACAGAAAGATTTTCTGTGTGCGAGCAGGTAAGTCCCTTTTTGCGAGCCAGGCTTAAAAGATGGCTGTATCTTGAAAGCAGAGCATGCTCCTCGTAAATGCAGGCATCTATCATATCGTAGTTGGTTTCAAAGTCAAAGCGGCTTCTTAAGTTTTGTATTTGTTTTAAAACCGAGTCGATTTCGGCTAAGATAGGGTCGGCGGCAGACTGCTTTTTTGTAAAAATTGAGGCCTTAGCTCGTTTTGATGTAAAAAACTCTTGAAGATTTAAGATTGCTTGCAAAATGGGCACTCCCTTTCGAAAATAAGTATATGAAGTATTTTTAACCAAAATTCACTTTTTATTCCAATTAAACAAAATAAACAAAGCCGACCGCCTTTTTGGGCGGTCGGCTTTGTTTAGTGATTTTTGGTTTTTAACTGCTTTATGGCGGCTCTTCCCAAATAAACTGCCGCGGAGCCGAGCTCCTCTTCGATCCTCAGAAGTCGGTTATACTTTGCAGTTCTGTCGGTGCGGCAGGGCGCGCCCGTCTTTATCTGCCCTGCGTTTAATGCAACCGCAAGGTCCGCGATAAAGGTGTCCTCGGTCTCGCCCGAGCGGTGCGAGATGATGGCACTGTAGCCGTTTCTGTGTGCAAGTGAAACGGTGTCAATGCTCTCAGAAAGGCTTCCAATCTGGTTTACCTTTACTAAGATCGAGTTTGCCGCTCCCTCGCTGATGCCCTTTGAAAGCCTTTTGGGGTTGGTAACAAATAGATCGTCGCCGACAAGCTGAACCCTTTTGCCGAGTTTTTCGGTAAGAAGCTTTGTTGCGGCAAAATCCTCCTCGCCGAACGGGTCCTCAATCGAAACGATAGGATATTTTTCGCAGAGAGAAAGCCAGAAATCGCTGAGGGTTTCGCTGGTGTATTTCCTTTTTTGCTTGGGTAAAAGATAGTTGCCGTCGTCGGTCTGCCACTCTGAAGCGGCGGCGTCAAGTGCGATAACAACGTCGCTGCCTGCTCTGTAGCCTGCCTTTTCGACTGCAGCTAAGATAAGCTCGATTGCCTCGCTGTCGTCTCTAAGGTCGGGTGCAAAGCCGCCCTCGTCGCCGATTGCGGTGGTCTTGTCTTTAAGCTTTAAAATGGTGCGCAGGGCGTGATAAACCTCGCTGCCGCAGCGCAGAGCCGCCGAAAAGCTCTCTGCGCCGATGGGCATAATCATAAATTCCTGAATGTCAAGGTTGTTCGAGGCGTGAACGCCGCCGTTTAAAATGTTCATCATGGGAACGGGCAGGGTGACTGCATTAACGCCGCCGAGATAGCGGTAGAGCGGAGTTTTGCTCATTTTTGCGGCGGCTCTTGCAGAGGCCAATGATACCGCCAAAACGGCATTTGCGCCGAGCCGCTCCTTGTTTTCCGTGCCGTCAAGAGAGAGCATAGCCTCGTCAATGCTTTTCTGGCATCTTGCATCGCGTCCTATGAGCACTTCGGAAATCTCGCTGTTTACGTTCTCAACCGCGGTCAGAACTCCGCAGCCCATATACCTGCCGGTGTCCTGATCGCGAAGCTCCTTTGCCTCAAACCGCCCTGTTGATGCTCCCGATGGAACTGCCGCTCTGCCAATCGCACCGCCCGAGAGGAAAACATCTGCCTCAACTGTGGGGTTGCTTCGCGAGTCAAGAATTTCTCTCGCAACGACTTTAGTTATAAGATAGGGATTGTAATTCATTTTTAGCTCCTCCTTTGAATTTTTTTGAAAATAAAATCTTCTAGGCATATTGTTTGAAGTATGACAAAAACTATTCGGGGAACAAAAAAATTAAGGAGGAAAATGTTTTGAAAGAGAAAATTATTATGGCTCTTGTTGTAACAATGATTGCCGCGGTATTTTCATCGTGCAAGGCAAACACCGATGATAATAACACAAGTTCAAATGCCGGCACAAACAATACCTCGTCAATCGTCAGTGACAATATCCCTAACGGCAACGATGACGGTATTTACGATGACGATAATAACAGCAGCGGAATCTCGAATAACGACAGCAGCACTCTCGGAGACGACATTTCGAGCTTTGTTTCTTCGGAAAAAGATATGATAAGCAGTATGCTTAAATAATGAATATCTTAAATAAAACGTCAAGGTTATTTTGTGCGGTTATTTCACTCTCAACTGCAATTTTATTATGTTCCTCTTGCAGTAAAGCGGGAAACAGCGCACCGTCCTCTTCTGAGCAGAATCAAAACCAAAGCTACGTGCTGACTGCGGCAAATGATTCTACCTCGTCTAAATTAATTAACCTAACATCTCTTGATAACACCTGTATCGGCTGGGGCGTTGGCAAAACTAACCCTAATGAGCGCCCGAGCTATGCAGAAAACTGTAACTTAAAGTATAAGGACTATAACGCTCTATTTGTCGGCGAGGACAATAAAAAGGTTTATATGACCTTTGATGAAGGCTATGAAAACGGCTACACCGCACCAATTCTTGACACCCTTAAAGAAAAGGGTGTCAAGGCGGTTTTTTTTGTAACTTATGATTATGTAAAGAGAAATCCCGAGCTTGTTAAAAGAATGATAGCCGAGGGGCACAGTGTTGGCAACCATAGCTGGTCGCATCCTTCAATACCCTCAAAGAGTATAGAGGAAGCAGAGCAGGAAATAATGAAGCTTCACAATTATGTTAAAGAGGAGTTTAATTATGAAATGACTCTGTTTAGGTTCCCTATGGGCGAGTACAGCACAAGAGCGCTTGCAATCTGTAAAAAATGCGGCTATAAAAGCGTTTTCTGGAGCTTTGCCTATGTAGATTGGAAAACCGATGCTCAGCCCGAGGCGGCGCAAGCGCTTCAGAAAGCGGTAAACGGCGCTCACAACGGCGCAATATACCTCTTACACGCTGTTTCAAGCACCAACAATGCAATTTTAGGTCAGCTTATTGATGATGTTGAAAACTTGGGCTATAACTGGTCGGAATTTAAAGCGTAAATAAAAAGCGGCGGCTCTGCCGCCGCTTTTGTTTATGAGCAGGAAAAATTTTGTTGACAAATCAGTCTACATATGGTAGACTAAAATTACAGACTACAAGTATAGACAAAAAACGGAGGTGTTTTGCAATGAACGAACTTAGGCTCGGAGTAGCAGAGGCGCGTTTTGCCGATATAGTTTGGGAAAATGAACCGCTCTGCACCAAGGATATGATTAAAATTTGCGAAAAGGAACTTAACTGGAAGAGAACAACTACATATACTGTTTTAAAAAGACTTTGCGAAAAGGGAATTTTTAAAACTGAGAACAGCGTTGTTGTGTCGCTGATTTCGAGAGATGAATTTTATTCGGTTCAGAGCGAGAGATTTGTTGAGGAGACCTTTAAGGGCTCGCTCCCTGCTTTTATAGCGGCTTTTACGGCTCACAAAAAGCCAAGCGCTGAGGAGATACAAGAGATTCGCCGTTTGATAGATAGCATCGAGGAGAAATAATTATGGGCAATGTCTTTCTTAATTTGTTTAATATAAGCATTACTGCAAGCTGGATAACCCTTGCAGTCGTTATTTTGCGCCTTGCTCTTAAAAAGGCGCCTAAATGGATAACCTGCGCTCTGTGGGCGGTCGTTGCTCTAAGGCTGGTTATGCCGTTTTCTCTTGAAAGTGTTTTCAGCCTTATACCGAGCACACAGACCTTAGCTCCGCCGCACTCTGTATCGCAGACTGCGCCCGATATAGAAACGGGTATAAACTTCATTGATGCTCCGCTCAATGAGTACATAGATACAAATTTTGTTGCAAGCGCGGAAGAAACTGCCGAGAGATTGTCCTTCGACAGCGTTATGGATATAGTCGGAGTAGTGTGGGCGGTCGGCGTTGTTGTTATGCTCGCCTACGGCTTTATATCCTATCTGCGCCTTAAATACAAGGTCAGAATAAGCATACCCTGCCGTGAAAACATATATTTTTGCGACCGGATAGGCTCGCCCTTTATCCTTGGAATTTTCAGGCCGAGAATATATCTGCCGCCTGATATTTCCAAGGAGGAAACCGACTACGTTATCCTTCACGAAAAGGCGCATCTTAAAAGAAAAGACCATCTGACAAAGCCTTTCGGCTTTATCTTGATGTCGGTTTATTGGTTTAATCCGATAATCTGGCTCGCTTACGTTCTTTTGTGCCGAGATATTGAGCTTGCCTGCGACGAAAAGGCTATAAAGGATATGGACGGAAAGTTTAAGAAAGGCTACTCTGAGGCACTGCTTTCTTTAAGCGTGGGTCGCTCGGTGGTTGCCGCCTGCCCGCTTGCCTTTGGCGAGATCAGCATAAAGGATAGAATAAAATCTATTGTAAATTACAAAAAGCCTGCTTTCTGGACTGTGGTTGTTGCGGTTGTCGTTTGTATTGTGTTTGCAGTCTGCTTTTTAACAAATCCCAAAACAGACAAAGAACCTCAAAACAGCAGTTCGCTCTCAGGTAGTGAGCAGGGCGATGTCAGTAGCCTCGTTACAAGCGAAACGGCACAAACCGAAACATCAAGCGACCTCTTTTCTTCCTCTCTTTCGAACTCGTCTCTTTTCTCTTCACAGACTATGAGCGCAACCGCCACTGAGGATGACGGACTTACTCCGGAATACAAACAAAAGGCACGGCAGACGATCGAAGCCGTAAAGCAAAAGAACATATCCACGATTAGATACTATAGCGGGGATGAAGTTCGAGAAATTGCAACCACGCAGTATCGCCCGTTTGAAAAGGTTAAAAATTCTCCTACCGCAAAAATTGAAACTGATAAAGAAAAAATCAAGCAAATCATAAAGGAGTTAAGACTTGATGAATGGGTGCCGGATATATGTACCCTTAGAGGTTTGCCTCAGGCATCAATTTATCTTGATGAGGATGTGTACATAGATCTTGAGGGACAGAGCGGAGGAAACTGCTGGATATCTATAAATTTAGGTAATCTCAACGGAGCAACGTTTTTGGCGCCCAGAGATGTTTATAGCAAACTTGAGGATGACTGTAGAGTTAAGATTGCAAGCGCACAGTTAGCGGAGCGGATCGTTGAAACTATGAAGGGGAGAAAATATTCTGAAATTAAGTTTTATGATGTGAGAGGGAAGGTTAAAACCTCGGGATATTGCCCGCTTGAGCAGCTTTCAAGTGTTGAGCCTACTAAGACACTTACAAATAGTAGTGAAATTGAAAGCTTCAGGGAGAGCTTAAGACTTAATGAATGGAAACCGTACGGCAAAAAAACGGAGCAAGAGCCTAAGTTTTACATATATTTTAATGGTATGCAACTGAGCTTAGAAATGCAAACCGAAGAGGTATCCGTGGTGTCGACAAATAGCGAGAGCACAACTGCCTATTTCTCGATTCCTAAAGATGTCTACGACAGCTTGGAGGCGATGTGCTCCAGACAGTACAGTATAGCAACACAGCTTATTAAGACTGTTAAAGAAAAAGATGTCTCTGTTTTAAGGTATTATGATTCTACCGTAACAAGATGACTTGCCATATTGGATTTTTGTCCGTTTGAGAAAATTGCAAATGATCAAACGCTTAAGGTGGTTTCGGATAAAGGTAGTATTGGTAAAATAATTGAAGGGCTGAGACTTGACAGTTGGCGGTTAAGTGAGATTTCGACAAGATCTATGCCTGAGTTTGCTATTTACATTGATGATAATATGCATATAAACTTAGAGGGGCAAACTGCTGATGGCTCGGCTTCGTGGATGTCTATAAAAACGGCAGATGTTTCGGGGCTATATATAGTTCCAAATGATGTTTATAACAGCATTGTTGATGAGTGTAAACGCTTAAAGAATTAAGCGTAAAATAAAATGATTTCTTTTTTTGTGTCTACTAACTATTGACTATTTCAGGCTCTGCCGCCGCTTTTTGCTATTTTGGGGTTTGTTGACAAAACAGCTCTGATATGATATTTTAAAATTGTAGGATGCAGGTGTGGCCTAAAACAAAAAAGCAAGTTAAGGGAGGAATCAAGATGCGTAAGAAATTTCTTAACATTGTTAGTGTCGTAGTTGTGTCAGTTTGTGTAATGGTTTCGTTTGCCGCTTGCACGCCCCCTTTAAATGAGTCGGGCGATGTCGCTGGTATAGTTACAAGCGAAACAGCGCAAACCGAAACCTCAAGCGAGGCCGCTTCTTCAGACCCGTCCTTGCGCCCGTCGTCATCCTCTCGCCCTGCAATATCTAATTCGTTTGAGGGCAGTTCAAGCATGACAATATCGGAAATGCAGGAGCTTGATGCCGAGGATAAAGAAAAGGCGTATCAGTTAATCAAGCTCTTAAAACAGAAGGATATTTCTAAGCTTAGGTACTATAATCAGTATACCGCTTCTGCGTTTGTCAGGTCAGGATGGTTTGACCCCGAAGATCTGAAAGACGCTATGGCAGTAAAAACAGTAACAGATAAGCAAGAAATAAAGGGCTTTGTTAATAATCTAAGGCTTGATACTTGGTACCCAGGTAAATGGCCAATACTTTCAATGCCCGAATTGGCAATTTGCATTGATGAAGATGTTAAATTAGGCATAATATGTGTAAATGACGGATATTCTTGGTTGCAAATTTCAATAAAAGATAAGTCGTACGCCTATAAAGCACCGATTGATTTGTGCCCCACTCTCGCGCGTGATTGTGAGCTTATCAAAAATCCCGATGAGCAGACGACCTCGGCTCTTGTCGAGCGGCTTAAGCAAAAGGAAATTTCTGCGCTAAGGTACTATGAAAAGAAGATAACAAATTCCTTAATATACCAACCCCGCGACGAGTTTGAGGGCGCTGAGTATTCCAGAGTTGTTACAGATAGCGGTCAGATAGAGAGGTTTATAGCAGATTTGAGCCTTGACGACTGGGAGTCAGGGGATATGAGGATGACGAATAGCCCGCTGTGTCACGTTTATTTTGATGAAGATTTATATATCAGCTTAGAGGATCGCTCTGACGACTATTTCTGGGTATCAATACATACAAAGGATGTGTCGGCGCGTTATAAGGTTCCCAGAACGACCTATCAGGAATTAGAACGGGATATCACCACTCAGTTGTATCAACGAGATAATACTAAAAACTAAAGACCGCCTCTACGGCGGTCTTTTTTATACGTTGTAAACGGTTTTGTATATCTGCTTTTTAATCGGCTCAAACTCTGTTTCGGTAAGGGTAGAGGGATAAGCCATGATCCTCATAGGAAGGCTCTCGCAGCCTTTTTGCATTGCGGGCAGTATATAGTCAAAGCCGCAGAGTGAAAGGCTGTTGCGCTCGTAAAAGCCTATTCTGCGCCGAGCCATCTCGGTTTCGGGCAGCTCGACCTCTATTATGAAGGGAAGTGTGCATTGCGCTTTGAGCTCGGCGAGCATTTTTGAGCCGATTCCACCGCCTCGAAGTGTGGGCAAAACGGCAAAATGGTCGCCAAAGGTAAAGTTTTCAAACTCCCAAACGGTTAAAAAAGCGCAGAGGCGATTTTCACTAAACAGCGCATAAATTTTATAGAGCTCCTCACTCTCGCAAAGTCTTCTGAAGGCGGCTTTTGTGCGCCGCTCACTCTTTGGAAAAGAGAGCTTTATAAGAGAATAAAACTCCTCAAATTCGCTCTCTGATATTCTGTTTTCGGTGGAAAAAATCTTAAGTTCAAACTCGCTCATTTATCTAAAAATCCTTTTAAAATTGCTGTAAGATTATTATAAATCAAAGGCTTTTTTCTGTCAATCTCGCAGGCACAATTTCAGCGAAAAATGCTGGTAAAATTTTCTTTTAAAAAGCATAAAAAATGGCGAAAAAAGGCTTGACAAAGCCAAAAATCGTGGTATAATAAGTGTAAAGGTAAAAACATTTACACCAAGGCAAAAAACACCCCCCTTTTTTAATAAAAATTTGTGCGAAAGGGCAGTTAAAAATGAGTAAGAATTTAGAAGTTACCATGCTCCTTGATTTCTACGGCGATATGCTCACTGAAAAGCAGAAGGACGTTATTGATCTTTACTATAATCAGGACCTATCTCTTGCCGAAATTGCTGACGAGGTCGGTATTTCAAGGCAGGGTGTGCGCGATAGCATCAAGCGCGGCGAGGCTGTGCTTTTTGAGATGGAGGGTAGGCTCGGTTTCCTCAAAAACTTCCGCCTTTCCGAGAAGGCTGTAGCTAAAATTACTACTCTTGCAAACGAGATCATTGACATCAACCGCAAGCAGAGCAATATCGGCATAATTGATGTTAAGGCCGCCGAGATCATCAAAGAGATTCAGGCCTTAAGTCAAGAATAATTACTAATCGGGAGAATTGCAATGGCTTTTGAAGGGCTCTCAGAAAAACTGGGTGCGGTGTTTAAGCGCCTGCGCTCCAGAGGAAAGCTTAACGAAAAGGACATAAAAGAGGTCATGCGCGAGGTTCGCTTAGCGCTGTTAGAGGCCGACGTTAACTATAAGGTTGCTAAAGAGTTTACCGCCACTTTGAGTGAAAAGTGTATAGGCGAAAAGGTTTTAGAAAGCCTTACCCCCGCCCAGCAGGTAATCAAGATAGTCCATGAGGAGCTTATCACCCTTATGGGCGAGGCGACCGCCAAGATAAATTACGCTTCAAAGGGTCCCACAGTCGTTATGATGTGCGGTCTGCAGGGAAGCGGTAAGACAACACACAGCGCAAAGCTTGCGCTCTACTATAAAAATTTGGGTAAGCGTCCGTTGCTTGTAGCTTGCGATGTTTACAGACCTGCCGCTATCGACCAGCTTAAAGTCGTCGGCGAAAAGGCGGGGGTTGCGGTTTTTGAGATGGGAACAGAGAAGCCTGTCAAGATTGCCAAGGCCGCTCTTAAACACGCTAAGGACTATGGCAACGACCTTGTAATTCTGGATACCGCGGGCCGCCTGCATATAGACGAAATCTTGATGGACGAGTTAAAGGGGCTCAAAAAGGAAATTGAGCCTAACGAGATTTTGTTCGTTGTTGACTCTATGATGGGTCAGGATGCGGTCAACGTTTCAAAGGCTTTTGACGAGGCGCTGGGTATTGACGGCGTTATCTTAACAAAGCTCGACGGTGATACCCGAGGCGGTGCGGCGCTATCTATCCGCTCGGTAACGGGTAAACCAATTAAGTTTATCGGTGTCGGCGAAAAGCTCGGTGATTTGGAGCCCTTCCACCCCGACAGAATGGCTTCAAGAATTCTCGGAATGGGCGATATGCTCACCCTCATCGAAAAGGCGCAGACTGATTTTGACGAGAAAAAGGCTATCGAAATGGAAGCCAAGCTCCGTCAGAACAGCTTTGATTTAAACGACCTACTTGACCAGATGCAGCAGATAAAGAAGATGGGCTCTCTAAGCCAGATAATCGGGATGCTCCCCGGCGGAAATAAAATTCGCGAGGAGGATATTGACGAAAAGCAGCTTGTTTACACAGAGGCGCTTATCCGGTCAATGACACCGCGCGAAAGGGAAAAGCCCTCTATCATAAACCCCGGCAGAAAGCGCAGAATTGCGGCGGGAAGCGGACTTCGCGTCGAGGATGTAAACCGCCTTTTAAAGCAGTATGAGCAGATGCAGAAAATGTTCAAGCAAATGAACAAAAAGGGCAAAAGAGGCCCGTCCTTGCCTATGGGCATGGGAAGAAATCCATTCGGTTTCTAAAATCCTTGTGATTTTATAAATAAAGTTATCAATTTTGGAGGTGAATATAAATGGCAGTAAAGATCAGACTTAGAAGACTCGGTGCAAAGAAAGCTCCTTTCTATCGTATCGTAGTTGCTGATTCGAGATATCCCCGTGACGGTAGATTCATCGAAGAGATCGGTTACTATGATCCCACCAAAGAGCCCAGCGTTGTAAAGGTAGACGCTGAGAAGGCACAGAAGTGGATTAAGAACGGCGCTCAGCCGACAGACACAGTCAAGAAGATCCTTAAGGATAACGGTATTGCTTAAGGGCATGCCGTTATCCCAAAGGTCAAAACTGACTTGAAAGGGGAAGCTTCGAATGAAAGAATTACTCACAACTATCGTTGCTGGCCTCGTCGAGAATAAGGATGCTATTGAGATCACCGTAAATGAGCCTAACGAGGAAGGCGTTATCGTTTATCACATTCAGGTAGCGCCCGATGATATGGGCCGTGTGATCGGCAAGCAGGGCAGAATTGCCAAAGCAATCAGAACTGTTATGAGATCCGCCTCGGTAAGAGCCAACCAGCGCATTTTGGTTGAAATAGACTGATTTGAAAAAGGCGGGGAAAGCGCAGATGCGTTTTCCCCGTTGTGATTTCTTTCAGAAAAGGAGCGAAAAGTTATGCAAAAAGATTTAATTGAATGCGGCAAGATAGTTTCAACTCAGGGAATACGTGGCGAGGTGAGAATTCAGCCTTGGTGCGACAGTCCTGATTTTCTCTTGGGCTTCAAGGCTTTTTACGCCCGTAGCGGCGAGTTAAAGCTCGAGGTTGAGGGCAGCAGAGTTAATAAAAACGTCGTTGTCGCAAAATTTAAAGGAATAGATTCGGTGGAAAGCGCTCAGGCGCTTCGCAACTTTGTAATATATATCGAGCGCAAATCGCTAAAGCTCCCCAAGGGAACATACCTTGTGCGCGATCTTATCGGCCTTACGGTTGTGGACGCAGAGAGCGGCAAGGTTTACGGTAAGCTTTGCGACGTAACGCCGACCGGCGCAAGAGATGTTTATCACATAAAGACCCCCGAGGGCAAGGAGCTTTTGTTTCCCGCCATCCCCGAGGTAGTTCGCAAAACCGATGTTGAGGGCGGCAAAATGGAGATAACTGCGCTTAAAGGATTGTTTGACGATGAAGATTAGTATTATGACCCTTTTCCCCGAAATGTGCGAAACCGTTCTAAACGAGAGCATTATCGGCAGGGCGAGAAAAAAGGACTTGTTTGAGGTCGAGTGCGTAAATATCCGCGATTTTGCGGGCAATAAGCACAATAGAGTTGACCATATTCTTTACGGCGGCGGAATGGGAATGCTTATGCAGGCAGAGCCTATTTACCAGTGCTATAAGTCGATTGAGGAAAAGAGTGAGGCTCGACCTCACGTAATATACATGTCGCCGCAGGGCAAGAAATTTGACCAACAAAAAGCTAAGGAACTTCTCAGTTTTGAGCATCTTGTATTCCTCTGCGGACACTATGAGGGCGTTGACGAGAGGGTAATTGAGGAGATAGTAGACGAGGAAATTTCTATCGGCGACTTTGTTGTAACGGGCGGTGAGCTGCCTGCGCTGATGGTGTGTGACTGCGTCTTAAGAATGTGCGACGGAGTTCTTTCCGAGGATATCTGCTTTGAGGAGGAGAGCCACTATAACGGCCTTCTTGAATACCCGCACTACACACGCCCGCCTGTTTGGCGAGGTAAAGAGGTGCCCGAGGTGCTCTTAAGCGGTCACCACGCAAATATCGAGGACTGGCGCTTTAAAAAGGCATTAGAGCGCACAGAGGCAAAACGCCCCGATATGTTCGAGAGGTTTAAAAATGAGCACCCCGAGCTTTTGGAGCCTAAAAAAAGGCGCAAGCCTGTGAGGGTAAAGGAAAAGACAATGCCCTCAAACCCAAATAAAGAAAAAGAGTAGAGAACAGAGGTGAGAATTTTGGAAAACAAGGAGGTCCTTGAAATAATAGAGGGAACTGTTGAAGGTGTTGTTTTCCAAAATGAGCAGACCGGATATATCGTTCTTGAAATAGATGTTGCGGGCACGCTGGTTACCGCTGTCGGCGAGCTTGGCGAGGTTTACGAGGGCGAACAGGTTCGCCTTACAGGAAAATTTGTTTCCCACCAGACCTATGGAACGCAGTTTAAAGCGCAGTTTTGCGAGCGTAGCCTGCCCAGCGGCGCAAATGATATTTTCAGGTATCTCTCGTCGGGAGTTATCAAGGGTGTCGGCGCAAAAACTGCCTCGGCAATTGTTGCCCTTTTCGGAGATAATACCCTTGAGGTCATCGAAAAAGAACCCGAAAGACTAAAGGCTGTAAGAGGAGTTTCAGAGTCCAAGGCGGCGCAGATAGGCAGAGAGTTTACAAGAATTTTCGGCGCAAGAACAGTTATGAAGGACCTTGCGGCGCTGTCTATAGGAGCGGGCGAGAGCATCCGCGCCTACAAAAAGTTTGGCGAGCGTGCGGCAGAGAGGGTAAGGCAGGACCCTTATGTTCTCTGCGGCGAGGATATAGGTCTATCCTTTGAGGCGGCGGACGCCATTGCAGAAAAGCTCGGCTTTTCCAAGGGCTCGCCCTGCCGAGTTCGCGCAGGGCTTTTGCACGTTATGCGCCACAATGTAGGCAACGGGCATACATATCTCCCTAAAGCAAAGCTGCTTTCCATAACCACTGCTTTTTTAAATGCCGACGATGCTGATTTTGAGGCAGAGCTTGACCGGCTTTTCGGCAGCAATCTCTTGGTTGAGGACGAGGTCAGCGGCACTGCGGCGGTTTTCCTGCCTGTTTACCACTCCTGCGAAAGCTACATAGCATACAGAGTTACGAGGATGCTCCAAGAGGAAACCGAGGTCCCCGAAAATATAGATAAGCTGATAGAAAAAACCGAAAAGGAGCTTTCCATTTCTTATGCAAGGCTTCAAAAGTCTGCCGTAAAGCAGGCTTTAACTCAAAATATATTTATCCTAACAGGCGGCCCCGGCACAGGCAAAACCACCGCCCTAAACGGCATAATCTCACTTTTTGAGCGGCAGAACATGAGGGTTCTGCTTGCCGCACCGACGGGTCGAGCGGCTCAGCGAATGAGCGAGGTAACTGGCAGAGAGGCTAAAACTGTCCATAGGCTTTTGGAGGTCGCGTATAGCGAAAACGATATGCCGCGCTTTCAGCGCAATGAGCAAAATCCCCTTAAGGCTGACGTTGTTATTGTAGACGAAATTTCAATGGTCGACGTTGTGCTGTTCGCATCGCTTTTAAAGGCACTGCCTCAGGGAGCAAGGCTTATAATGGTTGGCGATAGCGACCAGCTCCCCTCGGTAGGAGCGGGCAGGGTGTTAAAAGACCTTTGCATCGACGATTTTGTTCCGACCGTGAAACTTACCGAGGTTTTCCGCCAAGCCGCACAAAGCGCAATCGTTACCAATGCGCACCTTATTGTTCGCGGCGACCTGCCAGAGCTTCACCACAAGGATAATGACTTTTTCTTTTTAAAGCGCGAGAGCGCCGAAAAGGTCGCTGATACGGTGGTAGACCTATGTGTCCGCCGCCTGCCTAAAAGCTACGGCGTTTCGCCCTTAAAGGATATTCAGGTACTATGTCCCGGCAGAAAGGGAGAGCTTGGAACACAGGAGCTTAACCGCAGATTGCAGGCGGCACTAAACCCGCCCGAGCGCACAAAAGGGGAACACACCTTTGCGGGTGTGACATACCGAAGCGGCGACCGCGTTATGCAGATAAAGAATAATTATGATATAGTATGGGTCAAACCCAACGGCGAAAACGGGCTTGGGGTGTATAATGGAGATATTGGCATAATAACCGCTATCGATAAATTAAGTTCCACTTTGAAAATCGTTTTTGATGACAGAGAGGTGCTTTACCCCTTTGATCTGCTTTACGAGTTGGAACACGCTTATGCCATAACTGTTCACAAAAGTCAGGGCAGTGAGTATCCTATGGTTATCCTGCCACTGTTTAAATATTTCGATAAACTTTATTACAGAAATCTGCTTTACACCGCCGTTACCCGAGCAAAAGAGCTGCTTGCGATAGTCGGCGATGAGGGCGCAGTGTCCAAAATGGTGCAAAATAACCGCAAAATTGAGCGCTACACCGCTCTTGGTTACTTATTAAAGAAAAGCCTTGCAGAATACGAAACCCTTGGATTTTAAGCAAAAAACCGATGATTAGGCAAAGCCTAATCATCGGTTTTTATGTTTGTGTAGCTGTCAGCGTCTATTTTCTCCCCAAAAAGCTCAGAAATCAGGCTTGGGTTTAAAATTAACTGCTCCTTTTTCGCTTTTGTAAGCCTTTTTAGGTGAAATTCAAGCTTAGATGCAAGTGTGCGGCTATCGGAGCGCCAGAGGCACTCAAATTTTTCGGCACCGTGGGAGCATGTGTATTTTGCGCTCTTTTCGTTTTTCGCCTTGTGCTCGCCGAGCCTTCGCGCAGGGTCGGTTGTGATGCCGCAGTAAAGCGAGTTGTCGGCGCACCGTAGCATATAGGTATAAAACTCAGCCATAACAGCACCTATTTGTTAAAATCGGGATTTGCGATGTCCATTGTGGCGTAGGCGTTGAGCGAAAGGGGAGCGCGCACACCCGCAAGGAACTCGTAATAGCCTTGCGCGCCTATCATAGCGGCATTGTCGCCGCAGAGAGAAAGCGGCGGGTAATAGAGGGAGCAGCCCTCTTTTTCTGCCTTGGCTTTGAGCATTGACCTAAGCCCGCTGTTTGCGCAAACTCCGCCCGCCGCAACTATGGTTTTAACCCCCAAATCGCGAGCGGCCTTAAAGAGATGGTCTGTCAGAATGTCGCAAACTGTGTGTTGGAAAGAGGCGCAAAGGTCGTTAAGGTCAATTTCCTCGCCCTTCATCTTGGCGTTGTTTAAGGTGTTAAGAACAGCGGTTTTAAGTCCGGAAAAGCTGTAGTCGTAAGGCGTGTCAAGATGCGGGTGGGGAAGCTTAAAAGCGGTTTTGTCGCCGAGGGCGGCGCGCTTGTCTATCTCAATTCCGCCGGGATAACTAAAGCCCATTGCTCTTGCCGCCTTGTCAAAGGCCTCGCCTGCCGCGTCGTCGCGTGTCCTGCCGATAACCTCAAAGTCGGTGTAATCGCGCACCAAAACTATGTGGCTGTGTCCGCCCGATGCAATAAGGCAGAGAAAGGGCGGTCTTGGAGCATTCTCGCAAAGGTAGTTTGCGGCAACGTGGCCGCGCAGGTGATGAACCGGAACGAGCGGCTTGTCTAAGGTAAGGCTCAGAGCCTTGGCGTAGTTAACGCCGACTAAAAGCGAGCCGATAAGACCGGGCGCCGCAGTAACGGCGATGGCATCAATATCCTCTTTTTTTATTCCTGCGTCTGAGATTGCCATGTCAACGGTGTGCGAAATTGACTCGATATGCATTCTCGAGGCAATTTCGGGAACGACTCCCCCAAAAAGTCGATGCCTCTCGATTTGAGTAAGAACAACATTGGATAGTATTTCTCGCCCGTTTTTTATAACGGCGGCGGCAGTTTCGTCGCAGGAGGACTCAATGCCGAGAATCAGTATATCATTCATAATATCACCCTGTCAGTTTAAGGAAAGCTTCATAATGTAGGCGTTTTCGATAGGATTTCTGTAAAAATCCTTGCGCTCGCCGCAGATTACAAAACCGAATTTCTGGTACAATTTTTGCGCCGCGCCGTTAGATAGGCGCACCTCTAAGAAAATGGATTCGGAATTTTCGGCTTTAAGAGCCTTGATAAGAGCCTCCAAAAGATGCGAGGCAACTCCTTGCCTGCGCGCAGTCTCGCTTACTGCAACATTTGTTATACTGCCCTCACCGCAAACGAGGATGCAGCCGATGTAGCCCAGAACCTCTCCGCCTTGAAGCGCTACAAAAAATCGGGCGTTTGGGTTTTGTAGCTCCTCTTTAAGAGAGGCCGCTGACCAAGGGTCCTTAAAGCACTCTTTTTCGAGGGCGGCTATGCCCTCGATCTCGAGCTCGGACATAGGAATAATATGTATCTCCATTTTAGCCCTCCTTAAAAAAGCGGGACTTTATCTGCAAGTAAAGCTCTTTGGCGCACTCTTTGTAAACCGAGAGGTCTTGCATATATGGGTCAACTATCTCGGGGTCGGCAACGGTAAGTTTGTCAGTGCAGTCGGGGAAAAGGGAAATGAGCGCGGCGGCGTGCCGAGCTGTCATGGCAAAGATAACGTCGGCCTTTTCTACAAGGTCGGCGCTTACCATTTTGGCCGTGTGCTCTGATAGGTCAATGCCGTAAAGCTCGTCTACTGCCAAAACTGCATTTTGCGAGGCGGGAGCGGGATAGGCCGCAACACCGCAACTATCGGCGCAAATCTTTGCACCGCGCTCTTTTGCAAGATAGGTGCATATAGCGCTCGCCATAGCGCTTCGGCAGGTGTTCCCCGTGCATACAAACAAAATGTTCATTTATTTTCCTTTCAGCGCAGGCGGCGCAGTTTGGGCATAACCTTGTAGATCAAAAGGGTTATAAGCCGAGTTAAAGCAATGTCAAAAACAACAAAAACGATCTCGCAGACAAGCACAAAAATTCCTAATCCCACTTTTCCGAATTCTGAATACTCTGCGAGTAAAATGTCCATTCCGAATATCAGAATGGTAAGAAGTACGCCGACTAAAATTGCCGCGTTGAAAATAAGCAGTTTCAGCACCCACTCAAGCCATCTTTTGCGGCACTTTTCGATTATGCCCTTTATAATAGGATAGTAGCCGAAAAAGACAATAAAGGAGATGACGGCGGTGTGGTCGCTTGAAACAAAGAGGGACAGGAGTGAAACTCCCGCGTAGACGAGTAGCGCCCACTTTCTGCCAATCTCAAGATTTATAACTATCAAAAGCGCACCCGCTATTGCGGGAAATGCAAAGGAAGCAAAGGGGAAAACGCTGGTCGCAAGCATAAAGATGGTCGACAGCGCCATAAAAACCGCGCCGAGCGCGATCTTATAACTCGCTTTCATAAAATGCGCCTCCTTTAGCAGCAGGGAATAAGGTCACCGCCCATACATTCGCAACAGCAGTCACAGCAGATAAGCTGGGTGCAAAGGTCCCCGCCGCACATGGTGCCACCGGGAGCGGTGCGGTAACCGCCGGGGTTGTAATTGCCGTTTCTGCGCTGCTGCATCTGGTTAAATGCGGCGGCGTATTCGCTGTTGGTCGGGTCCATTCTCACAGCGGTCTCAAAGTGTGTATATGCGTCGTTAAACCAGCCGCGCGAATAAAGAACACTTGCCTTTAAAAAGTGCCACTCGGCGTTTCTATTGCTTGAAACAACTCCGTCAAGAAGCTCCTCTGCCTCGGCAATGCGCCTCTGGTTTATGAGCCTTCTTATGTCAGCAAACTGCGAGTAGGAGTTGTAGCTGTTATAATTGCCGCCGCTTGCACCACCTTGTCTGCGAGAGCGCATGATCTCGTCATAGGCGGCGTTGATCTCAGCCATCTTTTTTTCGGCATCCTTTTTGGACATTTCATCGGAGCAAAGGTCGGGATGATATTTTTTGGAAAGCTCTCTGTAAACATCTTTAATTTGCTCGTCGGTTGCAGTTTCGGCAACGCCTAAAACTCTATACGGATTTTCCATTAAGGGCAAGTTTCCTTTCTTTTTTTGTTTTACTGTGAAGCACAGCATTCTGAGTGTTTTTTAGTCCTAAAAAGATAATGTTTTTGAGTATAGGCTCAAAATGCTGTAAGCGAATTTTCAAAATTGTATCCTGCGCCTCGCTTATGCAAATATTTAAGCTCAGCTCGCATTCTTTTTTTATTTTTTCTATATCCTCTTTGGATATGTTTTCGGTTTTTAAGGGGTTGAAAGCGCCCGTTTTTACGTCGCGCTCAAGGTCGTCGGCTGCGTCAAGAAGATAAATGTACCTGCCGAGAACATAGCCGAGCCGACTGAGGCTTTCTTTCTGCTCGCCGGCCTCGCTCAAATTTGAGAAAAACTCTGCTAAAAGCTGTGCGGTAGGGTCGCAGCAAGCATCAAGAGATGCTCCGCCTTCCTCAGCTTTTCTTTGACTTTCAAGATATCTTTCTACCGCCTCTGCTTCACTTGGTAGCTCCTTGGCGGCTTTTGTGTATTTGGGCTTTACATATAAAAGCGCAAGTCTTGTAAGAACTTTGCTGCTGTCGCGGTCGGAAAGATTGTCAAGGAGCTTACTGTAGAGCAGCAAAACCGCAAGCTTGGCGGCGTAGGAAAGCTCGTCACTTTGCTTTACGCAGTTTTTCTTTGCAAAAAGCTTTGCGGGGCAGCGGCAGGTGTCGTAGCCGCAAAAATCCTCTTTTAGTGAAAGTGCCAAGAGGGAGAAAAAGGTAAGATCATAGCTTAAGGTAAGCCTTAAAAGAGCGCCGCTATGCCCCATAGCTCTGCAAAAGCCGCAGTAAACTGCGTTGTATGCCTGAAATTCGCATATCTTCATTTCGGGCTTCATTGGCCTAAGATAACCAAACATAGCGCTCTCCTTTTCTTTATTTTAGCTGTTTAAAATGCAAAAAACAACTAACAAATCGTAAACAAATTTAAACAGTTTTATTTTTTCTTCGTTTTTTAAAGAAATCCGTAAGAACCTGTGCACATTTTTCATGCATAATAGGTCCCTCAAGCTCGGGAATGTGATTAAAGGGAACTTCGTAAAGATTTACGGCTGAGCCACAGGCTCCAAACCGCAGGTCCTTTGCGCCATAAACAACGCGGTCTATCCGAGCGTTTATTGCCGCACCTGCGCACATAGGGCAGGGCTCAAGCGTTACGTATAGGGTGCAGCCCGACAGTCGCCAGCTTTTAAGGTGGCGGCAGGCCTTATCTATGGCCGAGATCTCGGCGTGCATAATGGCGTTTTTCTTGCTTTCTCGCTTGTTGTAGCCGTAGCTTATTATTTTCTCAGAGCCGTCATCAAGGGTTTTGACTATAACTGCACCGACAGGCACTTCGCCGAGCGTTTCAGCTTTTTTTGCCTGCCGCAGAGCGATTTTCATATAATGAAGGTCGTTCATTTTGCCCTCCTTAAACTGCCGAAACAGCAAATGCAATGGTCATAATGATAAAAAACAGCATCGGCAGGCTTGTAAAAACTATTGCCGCTTTTCTGCCTTTGAAAACGAGCTTTCCGTCAAAGGCTAGTCTAAATGCGCCGTCGTTCTTTTTCTGCATCAGCAAAAGTGTGCAAACCGAAATTACCGCCATAACGGCAAGCAGACCGATGTATATAAGGTCGGCTTGATCGCACGGAAGCCTGCCTTCAAGCAAAATCATCGCAACCGAAATTAAGTTGTTGAGAGCGTGAAGTATCAGCGGGCATAAAAGCGAGCCCGTCCAGACCGCCAAAAAGCCGAATACAATTCCCGCAACAAAGGCGTAGGCAAACGAGAAAAATGACGAGTGCAGCAGCATAAACAAAAATGCGCTTGTAATAACTGCAAAAACATCGCCGTACCGCCTCAGCCGCTCTAAAATAAGAAAACGGAAAAGAATTTCCTCTAAGATCGGTGCTAAAATCGCGTGCGACAAAACAAATATAACGGTTGCAAAAGCTCCGTTTGGAGCGAGTGTTGCGCTTGGTTGCAGGTCAAATCGAGCCAAAATGCTGTTGCTTACAATGTTGGCCGCAGAGGAGAGAGGGATTGCCCCAAGCCCCAAAAGTAAAAATGCACAAAACCTGTTTTTGCTTACAGTCGGCTTGGCTGAAATAACGCTAAGTTTCCTTTTGGTAAGCAGTGATAAAAGGAAAATGCAAATACACAGCGGGATTACAGTAACCGCCAAAAGATAGACGCTGTAATACGGGCTTTGAGAAAACGACTGTGTAATCAAATCTGGGTCTGTGATGGCTGTGGTAGAGGAATATGCCGATAAAAAAATCGTAGCCAGTATAGAGGAAACGGGCAGATATGTGCAAAGACTTAAGGCAATTTTAAAAACATCTTCTCTTAAGTCCGATGCCGCCTCCGCTCTGTAGACCTGCTCGCTGTGCATATTCACTCCTCCTTTTTAAAGGTCTTTAAGTCTGTCAAAAAAGCCTTTGCGCTTCTCATAGCTTGCGTCTGCAAGGCTCTTGTCAAGCTCCTTTAAAACCTCTTTCTGCTTCTTTGAAAGGTTTTTGGGAACCTCAACAGTAACCGTTACATACTGGTCACCGCGGGCATTAGAATTTAAGCTCTTGACACCCTTGCCTTTTAGGCGGAAGGTGGTAGAGGGCTGAGTTCCCTCGGGAATCTTGTATTTAACCTTGCCGTCAATGGTGGGAACGGTAAGCTCGTCGCCAAGCGCCGCCTGAACGTATGTTATGGGAACTTCGCAGAATATGTGGTATCCCTCGCGCTTAAATAAGGGGTGGGGACGCACCAAAACGTCAACGTGAACGTCACCGCTCGGGCCGCCGTTGATGCCAACGTCACCTTGACCTCTAAGGGTTAAGGTCTGTCCGTCGTCAATTCCTGCGGGGATAGAAATGTCAAGCCGGCGGGTCTTGCGCACCTGTCCGTTGCCATTGCATTTTTTGCAGGGATTATTTATTATCTTTCCCTTGCCCGAGCATCTGGGGCAGGGGCGCATTGTTGTTGTAACACCAAACGGTGTCCTTTGCTGCATTCTGACTTGACCCGTTCCGTTACAATCGGGGCAGGTCTGCGGACTGCTGCCAGCCGCCGCGCCGCTACCGTTACAGTCGGGGCATTTTTCTAAGTGAGAAAACTCGACCGTCTTTTCGCAACCCTTGCAGGCTTCTAAAAAGTCAATTGAAACCGAGGCCTCAACATCGCCGCCGCGTCTGGGGGCGTTGGGGTTTGCTCTGCGGCCTCCGCCTCCAAAAAATGAGCCGAAAATGTCACCCAAGTCAAAGTCCATACCGCCGCCAAAGCCGCCGAAGCCACCAAAACCGCCTGCGCCTGCACCGCCAGCGTTGTAACTCGGGTCAACACCCGCGTGACCGAACTGGTCGTACCTTGCACGCTTTTGTGGGTCGGAAAGCACCTCGTGCGCCTCGGATGCCTCTTTAAACTTGGCTTCAGCTTCCTTGTCGCCGGGGTTTAGGTCGGGGTGGTACTGCTTTGCCTTTTGGCGATATGCTTTTTTTATTTCATCGTCTGAGGCCCCTTTTGAAAGCCCCAGAACTTCATAGTAATCGCGTTTTTCTGCCAATCTGATTCACCCTTTTAAATTCTCTAAAAAAGGCATTAAGCCGCCCGTAAATTCGGGGCGGCAATGCTGTTTTATTTGTTTTCCTCGTCTTTTACCTCGGAGTAGTCAGCGTCAACATAGTCAGCGCCCTGAGCTCCTGCATCAGCTCCGGGCTGTGCGCCTTCTGCACCAGCCTGTGCATTTGCCTGCTGATAAAGCTTTGCAGAAATTTCGTAGAATGCTTTCTGCAGTTCGTCCTGCTTAGCCTTGATAGCCTCGGTGTCGGTTCCCTTAAGAGCCTCTTTGAGAGCGTCGAGCTTTGCATTAAGGTCTGCTTTCTCGCTCTCGCTTACCTTGTCGCCAAGCTCGCCGAGGGTCTTTTCGGTCTGGTAAACCATCTGGTCTGCGTTGTTGCGGATGTCGATCTCCTCGCGGCGCTTTTTGTCCTCAGCGGCAAACTGCTCAGCGTTCTGGACAGCCTTTTCAATGTCCTCCTTGGACATATTGGAGGAAGATGTAATGGTGATCTTCTGCTCCTTGCCTGTGCCTAAGTCCTTAGCCGAAACGTTTACGATGCCGTTAGCATCAATGTCAAACGAAACTTCGATCTGGGGAACTCCTCTGGGAGCGGCGGGAATTCCGTCGAGGCGGAACATACCGAGCGATTTGTTATCCTTAGCAAACTCTCTTTCGCCCTGCAGAACGTTGATCTCAACAGAGGTCTGTCCGTCAGCGGCGGTGGAGAATATCTGAGATTTCTTTGTAGGAATGGTGGTGTTGCGCTCGATAATTCTTGTGCAAACGCCGCCGAGAGTTTCAAGTCCGAGCGAAAGGGGAGTAACGTCGAGAAGTAAAAGTCCCTTAACCTCGCCGCCGAGAACACCGCCCTGAATTGCGGCGCCGAGAGCAACACACTCGTCGGGGTTGATGCCCTTGAAGGGCTCCTTGCCTGTGTAGTTCTTAACTGCATCAGCAACAGCGGGAATACGGGTCGAGCCGCCGACTAAGAGAACCTTGTTAAGCTCGCTGGGGGAAAGACCTGCGTCAGAAAGAGCCTGCTTTACGGGGCCCATTGTGGCTTCAACGAGGTCTGCGGTAAGCTCGTTGAATTTCGCTCTTGTAACGGTCAAGTCAAGGTGCTTGGGGCCTGTAGCGTCAGCGGTGATGAAGGGGAGATTAACGTGAGCCTGGGTAACGCCCGAAAGCTCGATCTTTGCCTTTTCAGCGGCTTCTTTAACTCTCTGCATAGCCATCTTGTCGGCAGATAAGTCAATGCCCGAGGTCTTTTTGAACTCTGCACAGAGGTAATCCATAAGTCTCTGGTCAAAGTCGTCACCGCCGAGGCGGTTGTTACCTGCGGTTGCAAGAACCTCCTGAACGCCGTCGCCGATCTCGATGATGGAAACGTCGAAGGTACCGCCGCCGAGGTCGTAGACCATAACCTTCTGATCCTGCTCCTTGTCAATGCCGTAGGCGAGAGCAGCAGCGGTAGGCTCGTTGATAATTCTCTTTACCTCAAGGCCTGCAATTTTACCTGCATCCTTGGTTGCCTGACGCTGAGCGTCGGTAAAGTAAGCAGGAACGGTGATAACAGCCTCAGAAACGCTCTCGCCGAGATAAGCTTCGGCATCGCTCTTGAGCTTCTGAAGAACCATAGCAGAGATTTCCTGTGGGGTAAGCTTTTTGCCGTCAACGTCAACCTTATAGTCGGTTCCCATGTGGCGCTTGATTGAAGAAACGGTGCGGTCAAAGTTGGTGATTGCCTGGTTTTTAGCAACCTGACCTACAAGACGCTCGCCGTCCTTTGTGAATGCAACAACAGAAGGTGTGGTACGTGCGCCCTCGGCGTTTGCAATAACGATAGCCTCGCCGCCTTCAATAACGGCAACGCAAGAGTTGGTAGTTCCAAGATCGATTCCAATGATTTTTGACATGATAATTTTTCTCCTTTTATATAAATGATTTAGTTTGCAACCTTAACACAAGCGGGGCGAATTATCTTATCGCCGAGTGTGTAGCCCTTTTGGAAAACCTCAACTATCTGATTTTCCTCAAAGTTTTCGTCTTCAATGTGCATAACTGCGATGTGGCGGGTGGGGTCAAACTTCTCGCCCTGAGCCGCCATTTCAGCAATGCCAAGCCGTGTTAAATACTCGATAAACTGTGCGTGTATCATTTTAAGACCTTCGTCAAGGTTTTCGCCCGCGGCGGCAATCGCTCTGTCAAAGTTGTCGATGACGGGCAAAAGCTCTTCGGCACACTTTGCTGTGGCATTTGCGTAAATATCGGTCTTTTCCTTGGCGGTGCGCTTTCTGAAATTGTCGTACTCGGCGCAGAGCCTTAAATAGCTGTCTTTCTGAGCAGTAAGCTCGTTAGTAAGCTCAACTATCTGTGCTGCGAGCGCAGCCTCTTTTTTGCTTACCTTCGATTTAGCCTCTTTTTTAGGGGGTGCCTCCTCATTGGGTGCGGCAGAATTTATGTTCTCCTGATTTTCGCTCATCTTTTGAGCCTCCTTGTCTAATTGCTAAGTCTGTTTTTTAACATATTTTCCAGAGATGCAGAAAAATATTCCAGCATAGGAATAATACCCTCGTAATCAAGGCGGTAGGAGCCTAACACTCCTATCGAGCCCATAAGCTCGCCGCTAAATCGGTAGCCGGTGTATAAAAGCGCCGTGCTGCCTAAAGCTTCGTCGTCGGGAATAACTATGCTGACCGAGCTGCTCTTTGGCGAGAGCAGGTCTACAAACTGCGCGGAATGAAGCATATTAAGGGCGCTTTGCGCGGCTCTCGCGCTCTGTGCGGCACCGAATATGTTTGCCTGACCCTTTATAAAGACTTCGGGGCTTGAAAGCTCTCCGACAGTTTTAGAGAGCGCTTCGAAAAAGGGCGAGAACAAAAGCGAGTAATCGGTAAGCTCTGCCGCCATGGTTTGAAGAAGCGGCGGTGTAATGTCGCAAAGCGGCATTCCCTCAAGCTTTTCCTCGGCCGCCTTTGAAAGAGTGGTGAGTGCCTCGTCGGTCACAAGCCCAAAGAGATTGACAAAAACGCTTTTGATAATTCCCGTTTCGGTTACAACAACAAAGATCATACTGCTGCTGCCGGTCTTTATAAAGTCTATTTGTTTAAGTGTAACTGCGCGGCCTGTGGGCGCGGTGGAAAACGAAACACAGTTTGAAGCATCGGCAAGTGCAGAGGAAACCGCGCTTACTGCGCCCTCTACGCTGTGCGTGCCCGAAATCAGCGAGTCGATAACCTCACGTCTTTCCCTTGAAAGCCTGCGCTTTTTAAGTAGCCTTTCTGTGTAAAGGCGCATTCCTGCGGCGGTTGGAATTCTTCCTGCCGAGGTATGCGGCTGAAACAAAAGGCCGCGCTTTTCGAGCTCCGCCATATCGTTTCTGATGGTAGCGGAGGAAACTGCACCGTCCAGCTCCGACACAAGCGACTTTGAGCCGACAGGCTCACCCGTTCTGAGATAGCCTTTGGCAATAAGGGATAAAACGGCAAGTTTTCTTGGATCAAGTTCCATAAAAAAACACCTCGTTTTTAGCACTCGGGGTTTTAGAGTGCTAAACATAGATTACCCCAAATTTTTCCTTATGTCAATAGATTTTGGCAAGTTAAAAAATAATTTACAAATTAGGCAGTAATAAAGCTCAAAAAAGGTGTGTATATATGCAATTTAACGGTGTCTTGATTGACAATCGGGCAAAAAAATAGTAATATAATGTTGTTAAAAACAAAAGAAAGGGGAAAAGTGATGCCTTATCTGTTTTTAGCGCTCGTGCTTGTTTTGTCGATAGTGTTTATTTCGTCGCACAACGAGCTTGTGCTGCTTAGAAACCGCGCTGACGAGGCTTTCAGCCAGCTTGATGTTTATCTTAAAACAAGAAGTACCTTAGCTCGTGATGCCGCCGCTCTGGCAAAGCCTTTTTTGGAAAAAGAGAGCACTGATGTTTTGGCTTTTGCAAATCCGAAGGCAAAAAATGTGGATTTAAAAAGGCTGGATAAAGAGGAAAGCCTGCGTCTTGCATTGGGTAGGCTTTTTATAGCTGCAGAGAGCTGCGAGCTTAAGAATAGCGCTGAATTCTGCACTGTTAAAGAGCGGCTCGAAAGTTTAGAGGTGTCGCTTGGTAACGCTATCAAGTTTTATGATAGTGCTGCCAGAGCATATAATATCAAGGTCGAATCTTTCCCTGCATCCTTAGTTGCATCGCTCTGTAAGTTTGAGCGCAAACCCGTGTTCTAAAAAATACATATAAAAGAGAGGAAACTAAAATGAAAAAGTTTTTTGCAGATTTTAAAGCGTTTATCGCAAGGGGTAATGTAATTGATATGGCAACCGCTGTTATAATCGGTGCCGCCTTCAACAAGATCATCACAAGCCTTGTAAATGACATCATTATGCCTCTTATCAGTATCCTTGTCGGCGGACTTAATGTTACCGATTGGAAATGGGTAATTTCACCTGAGGTCGTTGACGAGGCAGGAGTTGTTGTAACTGCAGAAAATTCTCTTAATTACGGTGTATTCATTCAGAGTGTTATAGATTTTCTGATTGTTGCTTTCTGTATCTTCCTTGCTTTAAGGGTTATTCTTTCGTTTAAAGGTACCTTTGAAAAGCTTAAGAAGAAAGAGGAAGAGGCGGCCGCTGAGGTGGTAGAGGAAGCAGCGCCGGAGATTTCCGTGGAGCAGCAGCTTTTAACCGAGATCCGTGACCTTCTTAAAGAGCAGAAAAAAGCAGAATAAAAGAGGTAACAGTTATGCAGCTTAAAGGACTTAAGATAAACTTTTTAGGTGACAGTATTACACAAGGCTCTGGTGCTTCAAGGCTTGGTCTGTGCTATGTTGCACAGTTTGAAAAGATTACGGGTGCCATCTGCCGTAACTACGGAATAGGCGGAACAAGAATTGCGGCACAAAAGGTTTCGTCCTCTTGCGCATATCACGATCTGGATTTCTGCTATAGATATCGCTTTATGGATAAAGATGCCGACGTTGTTGCGGTTTTCGGCGGCACAAATGACTACGGACACGGTGACGCGCCTGTGGGAAGCTTTGAGGACAGAACTCCCGAGACCTTTTACGGCGCGCTTCACTATCTTTATAGCGGACTTAAAGAAATGTATCCCAAGGCTACCATTTTTGTTATGCTCCCCCTTCACAGAGAGGGTGAGGATAACGATATGGGTGAGTATTCCCGCAAGGGTAAGGTCTACGGCGATCTTAAGACCTATATAAAGGCCATCTGCGAGGTGGCTGAGTACTATAACCTTCCCGTGCTTGACCTTTATAATGAGTCGGGAATGTACGCCGACACCGAGGAGAACAGCAAAAAACATTTTGAGGACGGACTTCACCCCAACGACCTCGGCCACAGAATAGTTGCCGAAAAGGTAGTAGAATTTATAGAGAAGCTTTAATCACATAACGGAGGGTGCTTATGAATAACTTAAACAACAATGTAAACATTAACAATGCTCAAACCCCGAAATCTCTGGCAACCCAGAGATACACAACCGCAAGACACAATTTGCTGCTTATGATAGGCTTTACAATAATCAACATTGCTCTGCTTTTTTTTAACAGCAACACTATGTTTCTCTTCTCGGCAACTGTTCCTTATATGTCTGCCATATACGCTCAGCAGTTTATAGCTATGCCTGCTGTAGCCGCCGTAAAAGGTGTGTTGTCCGCAGTATGTGTAGGCGTGGTTGTTGTGTCGCTTATGGCATACCTGCTTTGCTGGTTTATGAGTAAAAAGCACTACGGCTGGATGATTGCTGCGCTGGTATTGTTTGGTATTGATACGCTTGTGATGGCAACCTTATACCTGATATTTGGAGATTTTTCGGGAATACTTGATGCCCTTGTTCACGCTTGGGTGCTGTATTACTTAATCTTAGGCGTAATCAACGGCTACAAGCTCAGAAAAATGCCTGAGGACCCGCAGGAAATGCTTGCAGAGCCTGCCTACGACACGCAGGACGCAAACCTGCCCTCCTAAATATCTGTAAAATAAAAAAACCGCCGATTTTTCGGCGGTTTTGCTTTTTATTAAAGCGTTTTGCTCATTTCCTCGAGCGAGAGCTCGGCGTTTTTAACAAGGTTTAAAAGCGACGATGCAAAGAGGGGATACTCTTTTGAAAGGCTCTCGGTTGTTATGGCGAGCTTTTCGCTGTTTACAGAGTCCTTTTCGCTTGTATAAAGCTTTATGTATGCCTGGTCTCTGAGCATTGCGGCGGGAGCAAGCGAGCCGTAAAGCTTTGTAGAAAGCTTGAAAAGCTCGGCGTTGTTCTGCTCGTTTGCGCTGAACACAAGGCGGAAAAGGGAATATACATTGAGGAATAATGAATCCGAAACAAGCTTTAGCAGTTCGTGATTTCCGCTTCGCGCTAAAAGGTCGAAAAGAATGTTAAGCGAGTTTGCGATAAGCTTCTTGTTTAAGGTTGCTAAAACAGAGCCATTCATTTTGTTGTCGCTGCTCTGTTCGCTTTCGGGAATTTCCTCTGCCGAGATAAGCTGGCCCGAGGGATCAGGCGAGCGACCTAAAAGATAATCGCATGAAACGCCGTAATAATCGGCGCATTTAACAAGAAAATTAAGACCGCATTCGCGGATTCCTTTTTCATAATGCGAGAGCAGAGCCTGCGAAATGCCAAGGTCAGCAGCCGCTTGCTTCTGGGTGATTTTGCGCTCTTTGCGCAGTAGGGTAACTATTCTGGGAAAACTGTTGTTCATTACCGTGTCACCTGCCTCTCTCAAATTTAGTCGTGCCTTGACATTATACAACAAATTATACAGTTTGTAAAGTATAAATGTCGAAAATGGCCGAAAAAAATTTGTGCTTGCAAGAAAGGCTAAAAAGGGCTATACTATAAAAAGAATAAAAAAGCGGAGAAACATATGAAAACATATAAAATACATCTTATAAGACACGGCAAACTGGATGCCTGCCATAATGGAAAATACATCGGCAAAAAAACCGATGTTCCTCTATCTGCAGAGGGAATGAGCGAGCTTAAGGAGCTTAGACAGAAGCTTTGGTATCCCGAGGTCGATGTTATATTTACAAGTCCCCTTTTGCGCTGTATTCAGAGTGCGCACGCCCTTTATCCCGACAGAAACTATATGATGGTCGATGAACTCGCCGAGTGTGATTTCGGCGTTTTTGAGGGCAGAGGCTATGAGGAGCTTAAAAGCGACGGGCAGTTTATAGAGTGGGCAAAGGGCGGAATGAAGGATGCTATGCCCGGCGGCGAGAGCGGTTTAGAGTTTGCCCAGCGCTGTTATACAGGCTTTGCAAGGGTTGCTGAGTACGTTATGAAGGCGGGCGTTACCGATGCCGCAGTAATTACCCACGGCGGCGTTATCACCTCGATTTTGTCCTCGCTTGCATTTCCCAAGCAGGATTTTTACAGATACAATGTAGATAACGGCTGCGGCTTTACCGTTACCACAACACCTCAGCTCTGGATGTCGGGCAGCGTTATCGAGCTTTACTCAACCCTCCCCCTAAAGCACGAAGAAAGCGAAGAAGAATAAACTAAATATGAATACCATATAACAAAATCCCGACAGTTTTAACTGTCGGGATTTTCTATTATAATTTGAGTTTTGAAGAATTGCTCCTGAAAATTAACCAGCTCCATAATTCGTTCTTTCGAAAAAACTGTGCCTTTCGGTGCAACGACCCACTTATCCTCTATATCATCAAGCCTGCGAATTATTGCTATTACTGTGCCCACAAATTCCTTAACGGGCTCATCGACTCCAACAATATATGCGTCCTGTTCCTCTCCGTCGGGTGCAATAATTCCGTCCACGTATCCATAATTTACTGAATAGTATATGTCTTTATGAGTGGGGTGGTAACTTCCTAAAGGTCTGTCAACAATAACCTTTACAATGCTTCCAATCATTTTATAAGCTCCTAAAAATTATTCTTTTACATATAATTCGTCGTTGATCCATTTCAGTGGATTTTCATAAATATAGTTAGATTTTGTTTGGTAGTCTTTTGTATTTCTGATTATGTGTTCAATAAAAGATTTTTGCCAAATGGGTGTGCCTACCTTTTTGGTGACCGCCCCTTTAAATTGTTTTACCATCCTATCTAACGTAGGGGCGACCTGTGGCCGCCCGAGCTCGTCGGCAGAAATAACAACCATTATGTGTAGATGATTTGGCATTATTATGTATGAACACAAAGACACCACATCATATGTTTTATCCCAGCGTTTCAATTCCTCCAGAACGATTTTACCTATATTGGATAGTGGAAGATTTTGCGGGCGAACACAGTTCGCACCTACGTTGTGCCAGGTAAATGTATTTGGGTCAATATCGCCGTTCCAAAAAACTTTTTTTCTGTTTTCTGTGCATATCGTTACAAAGTACGCACCTGGTGAACTGTAATCATAATTTTTCAGTCGTATTTCTTTTCTCTTTTTTAACCCTTGCATTTAACTCACCAAAATCATTGTACCACAAAAACGGCAAGGTAACAATCCCCTTGCCGTTTTAACAATAATTTTATTTGATATTAAAAAGCATTTTTAATGTATAAATTCATTACCGCTGACAAAAATAGAAAAAGATGATAATGCTTTTTATAAAGGGGCAGTCAAAATGAAAATATTAAACACAAAAAGCGGAAAATTCGGGCAGTTTATGCGAAAAAACGGTGCCTTTTTTGTGCTTGCGCTGGTAATTGCGGCAACCTGTGTTGCAATCTATGCAGGCGCGAGCAAAATGAGGGGCGGACTTTTTAAGGATAACAGTTCCGAAATAAATTTAAGCGGAGATGATTCAAATTGGGAAAACTCGCAAAGTGTTCAGCAGACAGAGGCGCCCAGCTCCTCTTCCTTGCAGTCGTCGCAGCAGGCGCAGTCGTCGTCATCGTCAAAACAGTCAAGCTCATCAGGGGCTTCTGCACTGCAGTCAAGCTCGGGCGCCTCGCAGGAGCAGTTGTTTCTCTTGCCTGTAGCAAACGGTGAGATTTTAAACAAGTACAGCGGCAACAAGCCGGTAAAAAGTAAAACAATGGGGGACTGGCGGCTTCACACAGGAGTTGATTACTCCGCCGAGGAGGGAACTACTGTCAAAGCCTCGGGCGACGGAACCGTTTCAAAGGTCTACACCGATGAGATGTGGGGAACTACCGTTGAAATCGAGCACCCTAACTCAGTAGTTACCATTTACAGCGGCCTTGCAGACAATGTCTTTGTCAAAAAGGGACAAAAGGTCGAGTCGGGGCAGGCTATTGCAAAGGTTGGAAACACCGCAAAAATTGAGCTTTCGGAGAACTCTCACCTGCATTTTGCTGTTAAAAAAGACGGAGAGTATGTAGACCCAGAGAGCATAATTACAAGACCGATAAACGACTAATTGCCCTCAGCCGAGTTTTCGGGCGGAACAGGGGCAAAAAAGCTCCCCGATATTTAGGGGAGCTTATTTTTTAAGCCTTTGCAAATTAAATATTTGCGCCTTGTGGCATCGCCGCCGCGAATGTGTCGTTCGGCACGATTTGTGTCCATAACAGCCTTTACCTTGCGGTACAAGATCGGGTCTATTTTCTTGAGCCGCTCTGAAATGTCCTTGTGAACGGTGGACTTGCTTATATGGAAAACCTTTGCTGCCGCTCTTACAGTTGCTCCCGTTTTAATTATGTACTCGCCTAAATCTACCGCACGATCTATGCCCGTCTTTTTCATACAATCAACTCCTAAAAACACTACTTAATTGTATGATGAAAGTTTTTCCATTATGTTATTTAAGGAGATTTTATATATGCAAACCGAAACAAAAAGAAAAAAGCTGTTCCTACTTGTAACGGGAGCGCTCTGCGGATTTTTGAACGGATTTTTCGGCGCAGGCGGCGGAACGATTGCTGTGCCAATGCTCAGGCGTGCAGGGCTTAGCGAAAAGGAATCGCATGCAACCTCGGTTGCGGTAATTTTAGCGGTAACAGCAGTGAGCGCCGCATTTTATCTTATAAGAGGAAGTGTTGCGATCTCAGATGCGCTCGGCTATATTTACACGGGCGTTTTCGGGGCGGCGCTCGGAGCATACGCTTTAAAGAAAATATCGGTGGTGTGGCTTAAACGAATTTTTGGTGCACTGATTATGGCGGCGAGTGTGAGGATGTTTTTAAGATGAATGGATTTTTAATGGCGTTGGTCGGATTTTTTGCGGCGGTGATAGGCTCGATGGGGCTTGGCGGCGGCGGAATACTGCTTTTGTATATCTCGGCATTTACCGATATACCGCAGCTCAGGGCGCAGGGAATAAACCTTATATTCTTTCTGCCGATCGGCGCAGTTTCGCTTTTTTTTCACATAAAAAACCGCCTAGTCGATAAAAAGGCGGCTCTGCTAACGGTTCTGACCGCTGTTCCCACAGCGGTTTTGGGAGCATTTTTGGCGTCATTAGTTAGCCAAAACCTGCTCAGAAAAGGACTTGCAATTTTCCTCTTTTTCCTCGGCGCAAGGGAACTTGTCGGCTCGTTTAAGAAACAAAAGAAATAAAAAGGTGCCTATCGGCACCTTTTTATTTTATCTTTGGGTATCTTTCTTTTTGGTCGGTTTCTCCAAGCAAATAATCAACACTCGTATTGTAATAGCGCGCAAGCTTTATAAGCACGGCAGAGGGAATATCATTTTCACCCGTTTCGTACTTTGAGTATCCCGTCTGCGACATACCTAAGTATTTTGCAATCTGGGTTTGGTTAAGGTCGCGATCCTCTCTCAAATCACGTATTCTCTGATACATATTTTAACCCATTACTTCTCTCATTAGAAAGCGCCCATAGCTTTCGCTATGGGCGCATGCTTTTGTTGCCCGCCTTGCCGTCTTACAACGATATAAAACCCGTTTTCAAAAGAAAAGGGATGGTATAGCCACGAGCCAGTTTCACGCTCCCTTCGTCCGCCGAGGCGGGAGGTCTGCAATCCGCTGCCAAAGAAGCTTTCCTAATTATATAAGTGTTGGATTATAATAGAAGTAATGTTTCAAACAAGGCAGAAAAGTTTTTTAGTTTTCCTCGTCCTCAGGATAGAGGAACTCGAATTCGTCAGAAAGGCGCTCTACGAAAATAGCGGCAATTCTGTCAAACTCCTCCTCGCTCTCGATGTGCATAAAGCTCTCATCGGGGTCGTCGCGGTCGATCTTCATAATGATAAGCTCGCCGTCGCTGTTAATATAATCCTCAGAGTTTGCGGCGGTGGGGAATATGGCGATATAGTGCTCGCCGTCCTCGGTATCAAGTTCGTCTAAAAGTTCAAATTCGTGCTCGTTTCCGTCCTCGTCAATAAGGTTAAGGATCTCGGGCCCGAAGTTTGTTTCCATTTCATTGGACATATTTACAACTTCCTTTCGGCTTTAGTGTCTTTTTTCTTACCCTTATTTTACAATATAACGGCTTTTAAGTCAACTACAAAATGTTTCCTGCGTATTTTTTAAGGCGCGAAATCGCCTTTTTTGCGACATAAAGCCGCAGTTTAAGCCATGTTGCGCCCGTCAAACAAGCTATTTTATATAAATTAAATAAAAAAATTAAAAAAAGTTGAAAAAAACTGTTGACAATTTAAAATAGATGTGATATTATATAGTCGAAGAGAGAAAGAGATTAAAAAAAGAAAGTAAAAAGAGTGAAGGAGGAGAGTCCGATGGTAATTGTATCGAACGCTCTAAAAGATTGGAGACTAAAGAAAATCTAAAGAAACGGAGATAGTCCAATGTACTAGTCACTTTTTTTGAAAATCTGGAAAGAGGTGAGTCCAAAGTTCTACTAAAACTTTAGGTAATTCCCGGATATAAAATAGATAATAAAAAATTTAATATAAATAAAAAGCCGACGCAGATGCGTCGGCTTTTTGTTTGTTATTGCTTGAGCGCGGTCATAAGTGTTGTCATATCTCCCGTAAGAGAAGCTAAGATTGCAGCATAAACAAGGGATGGATTAGACAAAAATCCATCGCGCGCCATCTCTGCCTGCAGGCGCTCGGGGAAGTAGAGCTGCAGCTTGCAAAGCGGCTGTGGCTCGCCCGGAACCTCAAGGGTAAGATTGTAGCCGCCGCCCTCTGCTGCAGTAACCTCGACGTTGTTTTCTTCGGTGTTTTGCTTAAAGGTCAAAACCTTTATCGCCGCCGCAACAACGCGGCTTTTTAGCGACATAGCAAGGGAAGACTCCAAATCAACGACAAGCGCGGCGCCGTTTTTTGAGATCTGATAAAATTCCTCGCCGCTGTCAGAAACGAACTTTTCAACCTGACCGCCCTTTACAAGCTCGGCCATGGCGCTCTCATATTCAAAGTAATTAACAAGCTGCTCTGACATCATAACATTGAGCAGATCTTCGGCAGAGATAGGCTTGTTTAAGCTATTTAAAAGATAGCAGAGCATAACCTTGATGTCAAAAATTGTGGCAGGTCCGCCCTTTTTAACATTCTGCATAAACGGTTTGCGACGCTCCATAAAAAACTCCTTAACTGCAAATTAAAGAGCAAGGCAGATGCGCCTTGCCCTCTGTAATTTATAATACCATTTTTGTCTTAATGTGTCAATAAAACTCTATGCATTTTCCTCTTTAATGCCCTGCTTTAAAATGTCAAATCTGATAAATGCAACGGTCAAGGAAACCAGAACAAACGTATCCGAAATAATTCCCGAATATGATGTGTTTGCTATGTTGTAAATTAGGAAAAGCGAGTTGTTGGGAATGGTGAAAATTCGGGTAGTGCGCGGGCGGTTTGACCAAAGAGCCACCGAGTTAAAGGTAAATGCAATGGTGGGAACTATACTCAGTAGATTTTGGTATGTAAAGATGGTGGAAATGAGCGAAAGCGCCACGAAAATGACGGGGCAGGCGGGGTGGGAAGCCCACTTGTACCTACTGCGATAGGAAAAGCAGAGCGCCCTTAAAACGCTGAGCAGGTTTGTAACCGCACCCGCATAGGCACCGAGCAAAAAGTAATGCAGAGTGAAAAAAGCGCCTGAGAAAAACTGCATTGTAAGTATCTTTTTGCGCTCGTTAAACTGATAGGACAGAACGTTTATTAAGAGCGCCACCATGCCGACCATCTGAGCGGCAAGGTTTTCTGTAAAGCTCGCGATAAACGAATCTAAAATGATCTGCATATAAAACCCTCAATTATTTTTTGTTCTGAAGCTTTAAAATATCAAATCTCACAACCGCAATAAGCAGAGAGCAGATAGCGATAAGCTCGGTTACAACTCCCGAATAGGAGGTGGATGCAAAGTTGTAGATAATGAAAAGCACTGAAGAGGACATAAAGAAAATTCGGGAAATGCGAGGGTTTTGTGTCCAGAGGGCAATGCCTGTGAAGGTAAATGCAAGGGCGGGGAGAAGGCTGAGTACGCCCTGCCATGTAAACGCTGCAATCACAAAGCCCGATGCCGAGAAAAGAATGGGCCAGAGAACAATTGACGACCACTTGTATTTTCCCTTGTAGTAAAAAACTGCGGCACGGATAACGCCGATAATGTTGATTATTCCGCCCGTAGCCGCACCGAGCATAAGGTAATGGACCGAAAAGAATATTCCCGAGAAAAACTGCAGAAAAGCAATATGCTTTCTGTCGTTAAACTGATAGGAAACAATAATTATCAAAAGCGCAACAACTCCGACAAGCTGTGCGGCAAGGTTGTCAAAAAACGGGTCGATAAAGGCTTTAAGTATCTCTGCCATAGCTTTTCTCCTTATTTTTTTTTCGCAAGTTTGATTATAAGTCTAAAGCCCTTTTTTGTCAACAAAAAAGAAGACCTTTGAGGCACACTCCGTAAGGAAGTGTGCCTCAGCTATATTCGTGCAAAGCACG
>CAZDSQ010000010.1:0-39655 GCA_964508295.1 uncultured Oscillospiraceae bacterium
GAGGGTTATGCTCTCGGGAGCAACTATGATATTTTCATTTTCCATTAAAATAAAGACTCCTTAAATATTATCCTTTTTATTTTATACCTTTTTTAATTAAAAATCAACTATCTGCCTCGTCACTCAACACAAGCCAATTTTCAAGAAATTCTTCGTGCTCTGTTTTGGTTTGTTCAAGCTCTGTGCAAAGCTCCTGCGAGAGTTGATAATCCGAGAAAGTTTCAGGGTCGCAAAGCTTATCCTCTATTTCCTTTATTCTTGTTTCCAAAGTGGCAATTTGCTTTTCAAGCCTTGAAATTTCGGTTCTTCTCTGTGCATCCAAGGCTCGCTGCTGCTTTGTTCTATAGCCTTGATTTGACTGTGCCTTTTCCGCTTTTATTTCCTGCTTGACAACAGTTTCAGCCGCTTTTTCGGCCTCGAGTTCCTTCAGCGCTTCGCTAAAGCCGCCAACAATAAACTTGGCAGACTTATTTCTCAAATACAGGGTTTTATTGGGGATTTTTTCAAGAAAATATCTATCGTGCGAAACGATAATGAGGGTTCCGCTATATTCAAAAAGCGCCTTTTCAAGCATTTCACGGGCAGGCAGGTCAAGATGATTGGTCGGCTCGTCCATAATAAGCACATTAGGTCTTTGCTCCATCAGGATAGCAAGGCTGAGCCTTGCCTTTTCACCGCCGCTCAAATCCCCTACCTTTTTCTCGATTGCATCGCCGCTGAATAAGGCTCTGCCGAGGGTCGTTCTTATGCTAAGCGGCTCGCGAGACGGAAAGCGCGACCAAAGTTCTTCCATAACGGTGTTTTCAGGGTTTAAAACGTCGAGATGCTGGTCATAATAGCCTATCTTAACATTGCCGCCCCATTTAATACACCGATTTATCGAAGGGTAGTTTTTAACAGCACGCAAAAGGGTTGTTTTACCCGTACCGTTTGCACCCATAACCGCAAGCTTATCCCCTCTTTCAAGGGTAAAAGAAACGTTATCACAAAGGGTTTTGCGCTCACATCCCTCGCCTACCTCAAGGCAAAGGTCTGAAAGCTTGAGGACTTCAAAGTGCGGCTCAATGTCATACTCAAATTTCATACTCATTTTGCGTGTAAAGGTTTTGGGCTTGTCAACAATTTCCATCTTTTCAAGGGTGTTTCGGCGACTTTGTGCGCTTTTTGAAGTTGAGGCTCGCACCAGATTTTTTGCAACATAGTCCTTGAGGTCAGCAATTTTCTTTTGCTGCTCCTCATATTCTTTTAGCTGTCTTGCTTGCTTTTCCTCTTTAAGAACGAGATATTTACTGTAATTGCCTTTATAACTGCATAGATGATGGTCTTCTATTTCCCAGATGGTTGTGACTATCTTATCAAGGAAAAAACGGTCGTGCGAAACGGTTATTACCGCTCCTTTATAGCTTTCAAGATATTCTTCAAGCCAGATAAGCGTTTCAAAATCAAGGTGGTTTGTAGGCTCGTCAAGCACCAAAACATCAGGGTGTAAAAGCAAAAGCCTTGCCAGCGAAAGACGGGTCCTCTCGCCGCCGCTCAAGGTATTTATAACGGTATCAAGTTGTTTATCTGCAAAGCCCATACCGTTTAAGACTGTTTTTATCTTGACATCTATATTATAGCCGTCCCTCTGCTCAAAGTCGGTCACAATAGAAGCATATCTGTCTGAAATTTTCTTATATTCGTCAGAGTTTTTCTCGGAAAAACCGCTCATTTTCTGCTCTAAAGCATAGATTTCCTCTTTGATTTGTAATAGGTCTGAGAATATTTTTCTCATTTCGGTTTTAATTGTACTATCACTTTCAAGGCCGCTGTTCTGCTTTAAATAGCCAATGGTTGTACGCCTGCCTATTGAAAGCTCGCCCTCATCGTAACTCATTGACTCGCAGAGAATGTTAAGAAGGGTCGTTTTGCCTGTGCCGTTTCTGCCGATTATGCCAATTCTGTCGTTTTCATTAACTGCCGCAGTCACTCGATCGAGAATTTGCTTATCTCCGAAGTACTTGGTTATATTCTCAAACGAAAAAAGCATCGGTTTACCCTCCTTTTCACACAGATACATACATAATACCACAAAAAACTATTTTTGAAAACAGTTTGCAATTATTTTTTTTCATAGTATAATATAATTATCAATACTGGAGGTGAGCCTTTGTTTCAAATCAACACTTTAACAGACTGTCCCGATGTTTTAAAGCGTTTCCTTGTTTATCTGCAAACCATTAAAGGCAAATCCCCTAAAACCGTTTACGAATATTTTCTTGACCTGAGAATGTTTTTCAGATTTCTTAAGAAAAACAGAGGGCTTGTTGCAAGCGATGTTAATTTTGACGAAATCACCATTTCAGACGTTGGCATCGACATTTTAAAGACTGTTACTTTATCTGAGGTTTACGATTTTCTTTACTACGTTCTTAATGACAGAGGTGACATTGCTTCGACCCGTTCGAGAAAATCCTCTGCCCTGCGCACTTTCTTTTCGTATCTTACGGTTAAGGCAAATCTGCTTGAGGTTAATCCTGTTGCGGAGCTTGAGGTTCCCTCGCAGAGAAAGAGGTTGCCTAAATATTTAAGTCTTGAAGAGTGCATACAGCTTTTATCAGCTATTGAGGGCAAGTATGCGGTGCGCGATTACTGCATTACCGTTTTGTTTTTAAACTGCGGAATACGTTTATCAGAGCTTGTAGGCATAAACATAAACGACATTAACGGAAACAATCTTAGGGTCGTCGGTAAGGGAGATAAGGAACGCAACATTCACTTAAATCAAGCCTGCCTTGATGCAATCAGCGAATATATGAAGGTCCGCCCCAACAACGATGCCAAGGATAAGCAGGCGCTTTTCATAAGCCGCCAAGGAAACCGAATAAGCACCAAGGTTGTTCAGGCTAATATGAAGAAATACCTTAAAATGAGCGGTCTTGAGGACAAAGGATACTCGGTTCACAAACTGCGCCACACCGCCGCCACACTTATGTATCAGCATGGTGGGGTCGATCTGAGGATACTTAAAGAGATCTTAGGGCATCAGAACTTAGCCACCACCGAAATTTACACCCACATTGCAAGCGAGCAGATCGACAAGGCATTTGAGAGCAATCCCCTTGCTAAAATTAAAATGAACAAAAGCGGAAACTAACAAAATGCACCCACGCAAGTGGGTGCATTTTTTATCTTACGCCGACTCCCGAATGGCGAACAGTAAAATCCGCCGACACGTTTAAGTTTATTTGCGAAAGCCAATCGTCGCTGACTTTCAGCTTATTATATAGCTCGCTGTCGGCTTTTTTAAGGCGCTGTAGCAGGTAAAAAACATCGGTTTTGCCCTCTGTAACGACCTTTTTAAAGGCGGCTTTTACCTCGTTTTCTATAATTTTCTTTATATCCTTTTCTGCCTCTTCTATCTGCTTTAAATTTACGTGTTTACTACTTATAACAGCATTTTCTGATACATTGCCCTTTGCCTTTATTTTTACATTGACTGTAATTTTATCGTTATCGGTTGTAAGACTTATATCGGTGCTTTCTGAAACAACGCCCACAGAAAGCTTGTTTCCGTTATGCTCAGATGTCATAACGGCATCAGATATTTTGCCATTTAGCCAGACAAGCCCTATGGTCTGCTCGTCATTTAGGGTTAAATAGCTTTTATAGTCCTTTAAAACGACGCACCTTTCAATTACAGCATTTTCCTTATCCTTAAGGGAAATAAGAGGCAGAACACCCGAGCCGTTTTGGTTATACAAAGTGGTTAAAACATCAATTACAGTTGTATTCGGTGCTTTTCCGCACCCCTCAATGCTATCGAGCAAAATATTGGGTGCCATACCCGAAAAAAGCTTTGCCTTTAAAATATCCTCCGCCTTTCCCTCGGCGGCAAGCACCGAGGAATTGAGCGAGAGCTGATAGTTTGAGTTCATAAACTCGGTTACCTGCCCCACTCCCTTTTCGAGAGCATCTTTACCGATTATATAAAGCTTGCAATGACCGTAAAACACCTGATTTCCGTCCTTTGCCTCAGCGTTTTTTATTGCATCAAAAATCGTTTCGCCCTCGGCGGAAACATATTCGCTTTCATTTTCTTCACCGCCCGCTCCTTTCTCGCTGCTGCTTGGGAGGTATTCCTGCAAATGAACCACATATTTTTCGTTTTGGTAATCAATTCCCATGATCTGAACTATTGCTCTGTCTCGCAGATTTATGGGAGTGGCGCAACCCGCAAGAGTAATCGAAAGGCAGAGGGCAAGCAAAACAGCTATGCAAAATTTTTTCACCTGTTTTTCCGCCTTTCCTTTATTTTATTTACTGCGATAATAACTGCGGGAAAAACAAGTGCAAGCAAGATTACAGGTATTCCCGAAATTATAAAATAGTACATTCCGTTTACATAGCTTAGCCTTTGCGCTGCTACAAGGCTTGCTATAAAAACAATACCTGCGGTTATGAAGAGCGGCATTGTATCATTTTTAAAGACAAAAAAGCTTCTGAACGCCTTTGCCGCCACCAAAAGATATATGCAGAGCTTAGTGGCCGCCATAAACACCCAGAGAACCACATACGCCGAGTTGAAGCGCTCTGTAAGGGCTTTTTCTGCTGCTGCAGCAACTGTGTAAAACGGGTACATTACCGTTTCTCTGTAGTTGCCGAGAACTGTAAAGGTTAAAAAGGAGATTACTTCAAACAAAACACCCGTGATAACACAAAACCATACGATAGATTTTTTGTGACTTTGTTTTGTATAAGATGCAAGTATCATAAATGGAATTATCTCTGTTGCACCGAAAACATTTTCTCTCAGCACCTCAAAAAATCCCGTTATATCACCACTGCCCGCTCCCTCAACCCAGACTGTACTGATTTCGGGAGAAACCGCAACAACAATTATAATGATCGTAATAATAAGTCCGCTGAAAATAAAGCCTGCCATTCTTGCCATTGACTCGATGCCGAGCCTGCAGATATAGATTGCGGCGATTATTATAGGTATTATAAAAAAGGCGGGAGATGCGTCTACATAAATTGTAGAGGTCATAAAAATCTCAAACTGAGTTATACACTCTACCGAAAGAAAAAGGCAGATGAGCAACACAAAAAAGGTGTATATTTTGCCTGCAGAGCCAAGTGAGAGATATGCGCAATCCGAGATGTTTCTACCCTTATATTTTTTAAGAATTGAGAGGGTTGGCAGAAAAATCATAAAATTCATTAAAATAGACACCAAAACTGCGGCTGCAGCGGCGGTTGCGCTTATATTATAAACAGTCGGTTTATAGGTAAACATCGAAAACATCCGTGATATCACAAGCAGAATAACAAGCTGCCCGCTACTGATTTTAGGGAGCTTTATCAATCATCTTCACCTTCCCCGTCCTTTATTTCAGAGCCCTCTACATTTTGTATTTTAAGACCCTTACCTGCAATCTTTCTTATTCCAGCAAACAGAACGCTATCCGAAAGCCAGCGGTAATCGAGCGGTGAAAGCGGCGCAGTCATAGGAATGTGCAGGCTGTTCATTGAACATATCTTTGCGCTTACGCAAACACTTCCCAAAGCAATACCAAAAAGACCCGAAACACCGCCCAGAATTATAAACAGAAATCTTAAGATCATAATCGGCTCATAAAGCTGAGGAATACAAAAAGCGCAGATAGCGGTTATTGCAACAACCATTACCATAGGCGCACCGATAAGTCCCGCATTAACTGCGGCATCACCAATAACGAGCGCGCCGACTATACCTATTGTGTGCCCTACCGCGCTTGGCAGCCTTATACCCGCTTCCCGCATTATTTCAAAGACAAGGTATATAAAAAGTGCCTCGATCATAAGGGAAAACGGGGTTGTTTCCTCTGCAGCGGCAACGCTGAACAAAAGGGCATGCGGTAATAGCTCAGGGTGAAAGGTTGATACGGCTACATAGCCGCCCGGGAGCAAAAAGGAAATATAAAATGAGATATACTTTAATATTCTTACAAAGGTTGAAAAATACGGTCTATGGGCATAGTCATCAAAGCTTTTGAAATTTTCGCTGAACAGAAACGGCACAATAAGAGCGTAGGGTGAACCATCGACAAGCAGAGCTATTCTTCCTTCGTTTATCTTGCCGCAGAGGGTGTCGGGGCGCTCGGTCATTCCAACCGACGAGAAAAGCGAAAACGGGTGATTTTCCAAATAGGGACGGACATAGCTTGAATCAAGTATCATATCAAGATTTATGCGAGAAACCTTTTTGCGCACCTCTTTAAGCACCTTGTTAGAAACTCTGTCGGCAAGATATATAAGGCATACATCTGTCTTGCTCTCTATCCCGACATTTATAGGCTCGAACCTAAGATTAGGAGATTTAAGGCGGCGCCTTATCATGCTTAAATTTATTCGTATTGCCTCAACAAAAGCCTCTTTTGAGCCAAGCTCGTTTACCTCGTTAGTAGGCTCTGATATGCTACGAAAGTTAAACCCCTGCATACCTATTACAACGCCCATAGCCTCGCCGTCAATAAGTATTGCGACAAAGCCTGCCATTATAAACTGAAGCAGCTCTTCAAAAGAAAAAATCTGCTTTTGCTCCTGTGACATTATGCTTTTATTGAGTATGAAGTCAACTACCTCTTGAGAGCTTGGGTTTTTGCTCCTTGAAAACTCGCTGAGCGGTTCAATAGCGCCGTGGATAAGCCTATCCATACTTATCATTCCCTCGCAGGAAATAAGCTGGACCTTTGTTTTTCCGACTTCAAGCTCGCGGTTATTCAAATCCATTGAATTTGGAAAAAGCTTTCGCAGTACGATCATATTTTCAGTAAGCGAGCTTGTAAGAGGAGTTATTTGGCTATTTCGAGGATTTCTTTTGCCGTTTAAAACATAATCGAGCTTTCTCTTTATATCATCAAACATTGCTTTTCTCCCTAAATTTTCTAACAGTTTCCTTGTTATTTTTTCTCAATACTCCTATACATATTCAAGGCAAATTAAGAAAACAATATAAAAAACGCGCGGGAGTAAATATATGTCAATAGTACTAATTCGCACCCTTATTTTATATGTAATAATTATAATTTCGGTAAGGATAATGGGCAGGCGACAGGTTGGCGAGCTTCAGCCGTCCGAGCTTGTTGTTACAATGCTTATCTCAAACCTTGCTTCTCAGCCTATGGAGGACCGTTCCCTGCCGCTGACTATCGGGATCATTCCTATTATTACCCTCGTTTGTCTTGAGGTTTTTACCTCTTATATACTCAAAAACTCCCCATTTCTTAGAAAAACCATCTGCGGCAGCCCGCAGGTTATAATACGTGACGGTAAAATCGACCAAAATGTTATGAAAGAGTTGCGATTTTCGGTTGACGATTTGGTTGAGGAGTTACGGCTCAACAACGTTTTCGATTTTACCGAGGTAGACTGCGCAATAGTTGAAACAACCGGAGAGCTGAGCGTTTTTAAAAAATACAAGTACCAAGAAGTGCAGAACGGTGACATCGGAAAAAACGAAGACAAAACAAGCGTGCCATCTTTTATCGTTGTAAACAACGGCAAGTTTAACCGCGACGGACTTGACTGCAGCGGCAAAACTGAGAAATTCATTTACAAGGCGCTTAAGAAAAACAAAACTGATATAAAAAATGTTCTTGTCATGATATGCGACAAGAACGGAAAATTCACGATTGTTGAAAAGGAATAAAAAATGAAACGTTTTCCCCTTTCGGTTACTATTATAACTGTTACGGTTTTAGCCTGTGTTTTAAGCCTTATTTATATAAAAAATGTTAAGGACAAATACAGTGAACTGCTTGAAAATGCATATTCTCAAGTCATAAATGACGATATTGAGGGTGCAAAGAAAAGCATCGAGAGCTTTAGCAAGGGCTTTAAAAAGGACGAAAAGATTTTGATATATATAGTTCAAAAAAGCGATCTGGAGGAAATTTCGTTTCAAGCAGAGGTACTGGAACAATACCTTAAAGCCGAGGAAATGCCCGAAGCATGTGCCGAGCTAAAAAAAATAACGGCGCTTCTTAATCACATCTGGGAAAAAGAAGCGCCGTTTTTTGAAAATATTTTTTAAACTATAAGTTGTTTTTTAGGCTCTAAGTACGCCACAGTTTCGCTTACTACAACTTCACTTGTGGCAATCTCAGACGAGGAAATAGAGCTACTGTCAGAGGGTTCTGAAGGATTTACAGAAGACTCTGATGAGCTTGTATTGTCCTCAGGAACCTCAAGGTCTGCATAATTTAGCGAGCCCGTTTTCACAAAGTAGTTTATAAGACCTTTAACCATCTGTTCTGCGATCTTCTGCTGATTTTCAGACTTTATAAGCTGTTCGTGTTCCTCGGGATTTGAAACAAATCCGCACTCAATAAGCATTGACGGATAATACTGTTCTCTGGTCATTTTAAGTCGGCTGAAATAGTAATCGCTGCTACGATTAGAGTCATCATTTATATAATCTCCGCAAACGCTTTGCATAATGCTCTTACACAGAAGCTGAGAATAGGAATTGAAATAAGTTCCAACCGCACCTCTTGCATAGGAGCTGGTCGATGCGTTGTGGTGAATACATATCATTAAATGGGGATCTACGGACTGGAAGTACTCAAGTCTTTGAGCCGCAGTCGGCATTCTCTCATTATCTATTGTAATAACTGTTGCACCTAAGCTTTTTAATATAGGAACCACCTTTTCTCTCATCATCTGATTCATAATGTACTCAGGATAAAGATATGTTCCTGTTGTGCTATCCATAAGGCTTCCTGCAGCTCCGGGGCTTGTTTTATTATGACCTGCATCAATTATAATAACAGCACCGTTAAGGGTATATCCATAGGCGTTGTCTGCCTTTTGGATAGGCGCGGGGGTGTTGAGCCTTATATCAAGAGTCTTATTATCATTGGTATAGGACGGGGTTGCGCCAAAGAAACCACCCGAAGTTTTAAGAGTCAAAACAATATCACAAACCGGAATTTCGACCGAATCAACAGTAACAGTGTTTAAAACACAGTCAACTTTGCTTACAAGCGGATTCGCATCCATCGTTACCTTGTTTAAATCTATCTCGTTGGTATAGAAAATTCGGTAGGTAACGGTTGTTATCTGGTAATCGCCTTTTATTTCATATTCTGAAGAATATGTAATTGGTGATTCCAAATATTTAAATGGTACGCTCCAGCTATTATCAACCAAAAGATTTACAAATCTTCCATCATATGTAAGACTTACAGACGAAATTTTATTATCTGTTTTTTCTATCTGACCTAATGATTTTGTATCCTTTGAGTAAATTCTATGACCCGACATAAGATTATAATACTTAAAGGTTCCATCGGAATTAGTAAATGTAAGCTCATTTCCTACAATAAAATCAATAGTTCCCGCAGGAAGCGGATAACAGTTTGGCTGAGACTGGTCATTAAGTCTGTCTGTCGGGAATGTTTCGGCGTACTGCTCGGTTATTTGAATTGCGGAAAACACCTCGCCAACGGGTTTAGGCTTTGCATAAACCTTAACTGTAGCACCTGTCAGGCTTTCACTATAGCCCTGCCAAGTAGCAGTTACGGTGATCGCGCCGAGGCTCTGAACAGTTTCAATTGCGGCAGGAGCTTTATAAACCCCCTCAAAGTTTACATAGTTTGAATTTACTGTTTCTTCCGAAACTTCCTCTGCCTTTTGCTCCGCAAGAGTTACAGTTGTCCCATTAATTTTAGCCGTAACAGAAGAGCCTGCAAACGCCTTAACAGATATAGTTATATTAGTTTCACCGTCAACCTCAAGCGTCCCTGTTGGCGTAACGCTTTCTAAAAGTTTTACCTTTCTTACAACTGTATATGTAACGGTTGAGCCCTTATGGGTTATCTTAAAGGTATTTGTACCGATTTCAAGTGCCGCATCAAGCGAGAAATATCCTTTTTCGGTCACATCAATGGTTTGACCGTTAAAGGTTGTTTTAAAATTGGGGTCGGTTGCACCCGCAAATATAATTGTACTGTCATAGGTTGTAATATTGTTCGAGGCGGGGCTGGACATTTTAAGCTTGCTGAAAACAAGGGTGTCCTTTATCTGATTGTCAAAGTATTTTAAAAGGAGAGTTGTGCTCCCCTCTTTATCCGCCACAAGAGAGGAAAGCGAATCAAAAACGCTTCCGAGATATGTTTTTAATCCCTTTAACTGACTTACCTGGCGAATAAGCTGGTCGGGGCTTGTAAATTCCCCGGGGCCTACAAGAAGCTTGCTTGAGGCGTGAACATTGTAAAATGCAATATCTGCCTGCGAGCAAAGAGTCGTCCACCACTCTGCTACAATCTTAAAATTAGTGTTTACGCTATCGGTTGGCATCAGATTTTCAACCATTACAAAGTTAAATTTCTCATTTAAGACAAAATCTCTCGTATCGGCGTAGCCATCAACAAAGCTTTCATAGCTTGCCGATGTTTTGCTTCCCTTTTCATTTGTTGTGCTATTTGCCCAAACGCTGCTCGCTAAAAGACCTATCTGGGAAACCTTATTGTTCTGTCTTATAGCATTTCTTGCAAGGCGAACATTCTCGGTAACGTTTGCACGCAGAAAATCTCCCGTATCTCTGCCGTTTGCATTAGCCTCAACAAAGGCTTTCATACTGTCGCTGAGAGAAACGGTATAGTCATCGAATATTATTGCGGTGGGCTGATATTTTTTAGCAAACGCCGCTGCCCTTTTTGTAATTTTATCGGTTGTAGTTGCTGAAAAATCCGAGATTTCGGTTACTTTTCCATCCTTCTCAGCGGCAAAAACGGGATAAACAACATATGTATATATTTTTTTGTTTTTAGCCGCCTCTAAGGCATATTGCAGAATATCAAAATCGGAGTTTACTGCCTTTAGCTCGCTATCCTCAAAAATCACTCCGTATGTAGTGCTTGTAAAGATAACAACGCTGTTAAACTTAAGCTTTTCAACCGAAGCGAGAGCCGTATCAATTTGGCTTTTTATAGTATCAACACTATCGGTATTCTTTAAAAGAAAATCTTGCCCAGGCTTTAAATAAACCGCTCGCAGTTCATCGGGAACATCAAAGGTCGTTCCCTCATCGGTTTCGTAAATAACTGTATCAGAGGACGTTTCACTTTCAGTTTTTGAGATAGAGGATGAGGTTATTTCCTTTTCGGGAGCGGACGAGGAAAGAACAGAAGAATTATCACCCGACGGCACGGCAAGGCGCACAATAAGCGCCGCGGCAACTCCAATAACTGCCGCCGCCGAGAAAATGCCCGCAATTATGGCCGCAAGCTTTCCGTCTGAAATTCCTTTTTTAATCATCCTCATCTTTTTACATCCTTTTATATTACTTTAAAGCCTCTTTAAGCTTTTGCATTTCGGTTTTTGCCTGAGCTACGGCATTATCGGTATAGTAGGTTGAATTTGAAAAATATCCCTCTACATTAAATACATACTGGTAGCTATACAAGAACACTCCGCCGCACTTTTTAAGCGAAAGGCTATCTGAGCACTGGCGGGCCAAAAGGCTGCTTGACGCTGTATCCTCAGCCTGCCAGCCGTAAGCTCCGCAGCCATCGGGATCAAGCTTATGATTTTCACGGTTTGCGCCGGTGCAGGCCCAGTAATCTTCCTTATATCCTATCTTATACGGCGCAAGACCTACCATAAGCTTAACGTTTGATGCTGTTACCATACTATTCCAAGTGCTCAGAGCCTTTGTAAAGCTTGTAGACTCGCTGTCATAGTTATAGTAGTTCTGCGGGCAGATATAGTCGATATATCCGTTTGTCGAACACCAGAGCTTTACATCGGCGTAAAGCTTATTCATATCATTATCAACATTTGCATCAGGACTGATGCCAAAAACGATATTTGAATTTTTCTTTTTGACCGCATCGTAAACGCTCTTTACAAGGCTGCTTACACAGTTTCTTCTGAAATTGGCAAGGGTTTTACCGTCGCCATACTGCGAATATGTAGCGCTGTCAAATGAAGCATCAGTCGTGGGGTAAAAATAATCGTCAAAATGAATTCCGTCAACATTATAATTGTTCAGAATTTCATTTACACCGTTTAAAATAAGCTCTCTTACCTCGGGCTCACCCGGGTTATAATACCAGCGGTCACCAACATTGACTATGTATTTTCCGTTTTTAGAGCTATCATTATACCATTTTTTAAACACGGTTGATGACGGAACGCTTGAAACCTGTGTGTTTAAAAATGTTCTGAATGGGTTTATCCAAGCGTGAAAGGACAGATTATATTTATGTGCAAGTTCGACCATGATCTCAAGCGGGTCATAACCCGGATCTTTACCAACGCCTGAAACCATCTGCGACCAAGCAAAATACTCTGATGGGTAAGCCGCATCGCCAAATGCTCTGACTTGACAAACGAGGGTATTAAGCCCGAAATCAACTGCATTTTTACATACGGTTTCAAAGTTTGCACGAAATGCGCTCTCGGTCTTATTTGTCATTATACTTGCAAAATCAATATACGAGATCCAAACCGCCTTAACTGTATCGTAATTTACGGTTGTATTGCTGACCGAGCTTGACACAGTTGATGAGGTCGACTGGCTTGTGGTAGTCTGCTGAGAAGAGTTTTGAGAGGAAGACGGTGCAGAAGATGTTGTAACAACCGACGAGCTTTGCTTTGATGAGGTCGAACTTAGCTTTTTTGATGATGAAGGCTCTTTTGAGCTTATCTCTGAAGACGGAACAAAAGACTCAAGCTCAGCTGAAACATCAGAAAAGCTCTGACTCTCATTAAAATCAGGATATTCATTTTCGTAACCGCTCGTTGTTCCTATAACAAGCTGCTCGGACTCTGTGACACCCGAGCTGATGCTGCCCATCTTGTCCGCGCCGCAAGATGCAAAAAGGCACAGTGCACAGGTCATCACGAGCATCGCTGCAATTCCTTTTATTTTCATAATCAAGACACCTCTCATATTTTTAAGGCTTGTCTATAATTTCTATGTCTTTTTTCTGATTTATATTCCGTTAACAGTTTTACAAAAAACAAGTTACATACATTATATCACATATTAAATTATTTTTCTACCCTATTCTGCTTTTTTCTTTGCTGGATATTTTTTCAAATATTTATGAATAATTGAATATTTTTACCATTTTAATTAAAATTTATGAAAAAAAAGTCAATTTTTTAATAAAAATATATTGACAAGTGGATATTCTCGGCGTATACTATTGAATATAGATTTTAGGACTTTAAAGCGATAAAGTATTTCTCGTTTTTAAGTTACACAAAAAAGGAGCGAAAATTATGAAAAAAATCCTTAGCATTCTGCTTGCTGCTACAATGATCGGCTGCTTATTTGCAGGCTGCAACGGCGGCGAAGAGAAAAAAGACGTTTTAAAAATCGGCATTCTCCAGCTCGTAAAACACACTGCTCTTGACGCTGCTTATGAAGGCTTCGTTGACGGTCTTGAAGAGGCTGGATACAGCGAAGAAGCCGGAAATATTGAGCTTAGCTACAATGTTGCAACCGGTAAGACTGACGAGTGCGCTACCATTGCTGACCAGCTTGTAAGCGCAAACAGCGATCTTATTCTTGCAATCGCAACTCCCGCTGCTCAGGCAGTTGTTAACAAGACAACCTCTATCCCCGTTCTTGTTACCGCTGTTACCAATCCTGACGGCGACTGCCCCGGACCCAACGTTTCGGGTACCTCCGACCTTGGTCCTATTGAAAGACAGATCGAGTTCGCTAAAGAACTTGACCCCGATATGAATACTCTCGGTATTCTCTACACCTCAAGCGAAGCTAACTCTGTTTTCCAGGCAGGTCTTGCAAAGGCTGCTGCTGACAAGCTTGGCATCGCTTACAAGGAGTACACCGTTACTGCTGCTACAGAGCTTCAGTCCACAGTTGAAGGTATGAAGGGTCAGGTTGATGTTTGCTGGATTCCCACCGACAACGTATGTGCTGCAAATATGCCCATCGTTTGCGACGCTGCTAAGGCTGCAGGTGTTATGACCATTTGCGGCGAGAGCGGAATGGTTAACACCGGCGGACTTGCTACTGTTGGTGCTGTTGACTACTACGAGCTTGGCAAGCAGACCGCTGCTATGGCTGTAAAGATCCTCAAGGGCGAGGCTACTGTTGCTGACCTTGACATCGAGTTCCAGGCCGCTGGCGAGGATGCTGAGATCATTATCAACGAGGATGTTGCAAAGAACTACACAATTCCTGCCTCTATTCTCGACAAGGCTACAATGGTTACAACCACTACTGCTGAATAATCTTTAAATCACACAACTAATATGCAAAACGGCAGAGATTAATCCTCTGCCTTTTGTGTTATATTAAATATGTAAGGAAACTGTCAAATGAACATTTTAACTTGGTTTGAAAGCAATATTATCACCGTTCTCAGTCTTGAGGGTGCCATTTCTCAAGGTATTATCTGGGGTATTATGGCAATCGGTGTTTATATTACATACAGACTTCTGGATTTCTCCGACCTGTCTGTTGACGGAACGCTTGGTTTTGGCGCAGCAGTTTCGGCTATTTTGATAACTCAGGGTATGGACCCCTACCTCACCCTTTTAATTGCAACCATCGCAGGCGGACTTGCTGGACTTGCAACGGGAATTTTCAACACAGTATTTAAGATTCCCCCTATCCTTTCGGGTATTCTGACTATGATAGGTCTTTACTCTATATCTATCAGAGTTATGAAAGGCTCCTCAAACATCGCGCTGTTCCAGTACAAGAGAATTACAACTCCCATAAATGACTGGCTTGTAAGCCTCGGAGTCGCAGAAAACACAGTTACAAACCTTTCAACACTTATTATCGGTGTTGTTTTTGCAGGAGCTCTTATCGGTATTCTCTATTTCTTCTTCGGTACAGAGTTCGGTACCGCAATCAGAGCCACCGGTTCAAACGCCAATATGTCCCGTGCGCTTGGTGTTAACACCGACTTAATGAAGGTTGTTGCTCTTGTTATCTCCAATGCCCTCTTTGGTCTTTCGGGTGCGCTCATCGGTCAGACTCAGGGTGCCGCTGACGTTCAGCTTGGACAAGGCGCAATCGTTATCGGTCTTGCATCCATAATTATCGGTGAGGTTATTATGTGCCGCAAGGACCACAGCTTCTGGTACAAGCTTTGCGCTGTTATAGTCGGCTCGATTATATACAGAATTATCTACGCTCTTACAATTGCTCCGCTTGGACAGAGCCTAAACTTAAGAGCATACGACACAAAGCTTATCACCGCACTTATTATTGCCGTTGCTCTTGCAATTCCCGTTATCCGCAAGTCTCTTGCAGAGCGCCGCTTGCGCAAGGCAAATGACAAGAAATTTACTAATGTTGGAGGTACTGAAAATGCTTAACTTATACGGTATTGAAAAGACCTTCAACGTTGGAACTGTAAACGAGAAAAAGGCCTTGAACGGCATTGATTTCACAATAAATGACGGCGATTTTGTTACCGTTATCGGCGGTAACGGCGCGGGAAAGTCTACCCTGCTTAACATTATCTCGGGTGTTTATATGTCCGATGCAGGTAAAATCGTTATCGGCGACGAGGATGTTACCAACAAGAAAGAGCACCAGAGAGCAAAGCTTCTCGGCAGAGTTTTCCAGGATCCTATGATGGGAACCGCCGCCGATATGAGCATTGAGGACAATATGGCTATGGCCTATCGCAGAATTAAAAGGCGCGGTCTTGTTTGGGGAATTACCGCTAAAGAAAAGGTCAAATACAAGGAGCTTGTTGCAACCTTGGGACTTGGTCTTGAAGACAGAATGACCTCAAAGGTTGGTCTGCTTTCAGGCGGTCAGCGTCAGGCGATCACACTCCTGATGGCAACCCTTGAAAAGCCAAAGCTCCTGCTACTTGACGAGCACACCGCGGCACTCGACCCCAAAACTGCCGCAAAGGTTCTTGATATTACAAATAATATTGTAAGTGAAAATAAAATCACAACTCTTATGATAACCCACAATATGAAGGATGCAATCCGCCTTGGAAACCGCCTCATTATGATGCACGAAGGTCGCATTATTTACGAGGTTTCGGGCGAAGAAAAGCAGAAACTTGAAGTTTCAGACCTTATGGTGCTTTTTGCAAAGGCAAGCGACGGCGAATTTGCAAACGACAGAATGCTTTTGGGATAACTTAATTCACAACATAAAGTAAAAAGCGGCGGGCATAATGCATAATGCCCGCCGCTTTTTATTATGTATTGTTCTTAAGAAAAAGCAAAATAATTTAGGAATTATAGTAATCGTTACGTCTGATAGTTGCTATATCTGCGGCAACCTGTGCCTGCGTGGCGGCCGACTGGGCAGCATGACTAGCCGCATCTCTACGCATACGCTCGGCAGAATCTCTCATAGCCGCGGTGTTTGCCGCAATTTGAGATTGCATATCGGCATTTCGTTTTGCCTGCATCTCCATCTCTAACTGATGGCGACGGTTCATCTCCATTTCATGACGACGATCGGCGTTCTCTTTTTGAGCCTTTGCAACCTCTAAATCAAACTTGATCTTTTCGATTTCAAGCATCTTTTTGTTCTGCTGCATTTTATCGAACTCATGAAGCGATTCTTTAATACTATCTGCGCGACGACTCTCTATGAAATACAGTAACCAATCGATGATTTCGGGGCTCTTCTCGCTTTCTCCAAGGGCATCCGAAGCTTCGGCGCTTGCGAGGTGCGCCTTTGCCTTTTCCATAGCAACATCGCCCTTTTCTAAGTGGAGCAGCATTTTCTCCTTGACCTCAAGCTTATGGCCTTCCCACCAAGCTTCCCACTCAGCTTTTTCTTTTTCCTCATTCATCTTGTTTTGCTCTGCGTTATCAATATCCCTTTGCTTTTCAGCCGCAAGAACAGTTTTTTGTTTTGCAGAAAGTGTAGGAAACTTACTGGTGATAACACAAACTATATGAATAATAAGACTTATGACAAACGCTGCGACTGTTGCAATAAGTATTGTAAATAAAACAAACATACTTTGCGAAAACCACGCCGTATATAAGAATAAAAGTCCGCCTACTATATATCCGACAACCGTAAACGGAAGAAAAGTTTGAAGTCCATCAGAAATCTTTTTATAAATACTGTACCATGGCAAAAAAATTGCCGAAATGCAAAATGCTATTTGTGCAGCATTAAGAAGTATTGTTTCAATAAAAGTATTATCACCATGAATATATGCTGTGTCAGTGAATATCCAGCCTTTTTGCCAGTTGAAGTCAATAAACAATGCGACCGAGAATGCAAGCATTAAGAATGAGTAAATTAACAAAAAGACACGCCTGTATTTTGCAGTATTTGAGAAATTATCCTTCCACGCCTTAATAAAACTATCCTTGGTCACCTGCTCATTATTAGTTGGAAGGGGCTTAAACACAAATTTCGAGTTTTCAAGCTCTGATTTGTACTCTTTGCTTTTATCCCATTCTTCCTTTGCCAACTCGGCAAAAGCATCCGCCTCAAGCATATCATTTTTAAGTTGTCTTAATGCTTTAATATCGTTTTCTCTGCTCATAACATAACCTCTTTTTCTAAATTTTGGTATATGCTGATTTTATTATATTACTACGCAGATTTTTTGTCAACAACCAGCATAATTCGACCACAGCACAAAACGGCGAGCGCAAGGCCCGCCGTTTTTGTTTTGGGTGATTATTTTATAACGAATTTTCCGTCCTCAAAGGTGCAGATAGCGCTCTGCCCTTCTTTGAGTTCTCCTAAAAGGATCTTTTCAGAAATCATATCCTCAATCTGAGAGGTTATTGCTCGTCTAAGCGGTCTTGCGCCGTAAACTGCGTCAAAGCCCTTATCTGCGATAGCATTTACCGCTTCATCAGCAAAGCTTATCTCAATTCCAAGAGCCTTTGTTCTCTCTGTAACGCTTGCGAGCATATTCTTGGCAATATCTCGGATATTTTGCTGGCTGAGTTTATGGAAAACTATGATATCGTCAACACGGTTTAAAAACTCGGGGCGGAAGGTTTTCTTAAGCTCGCCCATAACGTTATCCTTAATTTTCTCCTCGTCAGCCGCCGACGAATCAGCGCCTGCAAAGCCAAGAGCCTTTACATTCTCAGTAATCATTCTTGCGCCAACGTTTGAGGTCATAATGATAACGGCATTTTTAAAGTTTACCTTTCTGCCGTGCGAGTCGGTAAGCTGACCGTCATCAAGAATCTGCAGAAGAATGTTGAAAATGTCAGGGTGCGCCTTTTCTATCTCGTCAAACAAAACTACTGTGTAAGGGTTTCGTCTGATCTTCTCGGTAAGCTGACCGCCATCATCAAAGCCGACGTATCCCGGAGGTGAGCCGACAAGGCGGGAAACGGTGTGCTTCTCCATATACTCTGACATATCAAGGCGGAGCATTGCATTTTCGTCACCGAAAAGTCCCTCAGCAAGCGCCTTACAAAGCTCGGTCTTTCCTACACCAGTAGGTCCAAGGAAGATAAACGAACCGATGGGGCGCTTGGGGTCTTTAAGGCCTACCCTGCTTCTGCGAACTGCTTTGGCAATTGCAGAAACAGCATCGTCCTGACCTATAACACGCTTATGGAGAGTTTCTTCAATCTTTAAAAGTCTTTCGCTTTCCTCGCGGCTTAATTGAGAAACAGGGATACCAGTCGACTGAGCTACGATCTGAGCAACGTCCTCGACAGTTACCCCACTCTTTTCCTTCTCGGTTCCCTCCTGCCAGCTCTTTTTAGCCTCGGCAATTTGTGCACTTATCTCGTTTTCCTCATCGCGAAGGCGAGCTGCACGCTCAAAATCCTGAGTGTTGACCGCCTCTGCCTTTTCTATTGCAAGCTCTTTTACCTTATCCTCAAGCTCTTTAAGGTCAGGTGGTGCTGTGAAGTTTTTAATCTTTACACGAGAAGCCGCTTCGTCGATAAGGTCGATTGCCTTGTCGGGCAGAAATCTGTCGTTAATATATCTTGCAGAAAACTTGACTGCTGCTTTTATGGCATCGTCGGTTATCTTAATTTTATGGTGAGCCTCGTATTTATCACGCAGGCCGAACAAAATCTGCACAGCCTCCTCCTGCGAGGGCTCTTCGACCATTACAGGCTGAAATCTTCGCTCTAAAGCAGCATCCTTTTCGATGTGCTTGCGATACTCGTTTATTGTTGTGGCGCCGATAAGCTGAATTTCTCCGCGAGAAAGCGAGGGTTTTAAAATATTGGCCGCATCAACTGCGCCCTCTGCCGCTCCTGCGCCTATAAGGGTGTGAATTTCGTCTATAAAAAGTATAACGTTTCCTGCTTTTTTAACATCAGCAAGAACATTTTTTACTCTGTCCTCAAAATCGCCGCGGTACTTTGTTCCTGCAAGCATTCCCGTAAGGTCAAGGGTTACTACCCTTTTATTTTTAAGAATCTCGGGCACCTCGCCTGCAACAACCTTTTGGGCAAGTCCCTCTGCTATAGCGGTTTTACCAACACCCGGCTCGCCGATAAGGCAAGGGTTGTTTTTTGTTCTTCTCGAAAGAATCTGGATAACCCTTTCAATCTCGGTTTCTCTGCCAATAACGGGGTCAAGCTCGCCGTTTTTAGCCGAAACCGTCAAATCCCTTGAAAACTCGTCAAGAGCTTTAGTGTTGCTCTTTGACTTAAAGGATTTTCCGCTCTGGCTCGGCTGCTCGCCGCTTTGAGCGCTCCCCTCTGAGCCTATTACCTCAATCAAGTCCTTTTTTAAGTCTGCGACGCTAATATTAAACACCTCAAGATACTTAACTGCGTAGCAGTCCTGCTCATTTATAAGCGCCAAGAGCAGATGCTCTGTTCCAACATAGCCGTGTCCCATCTTTCTTGCTTCAAGAACGGCAGACTCGATAATTCTCTTTGTGCGCGGGGTAAAGTCGGTGGGAGAAAGCGAGGACTGCATTCCCTTTCCGATATCAGCCTCAAGCTGCTCCATAAATTCAACATAAGTTAGTCCGCCGTCGCGAAGCAGTTCGGATGCCGCCGAGTCCTCCTCCTTCAAAAAACCGCCGAGAAGATGCTCGCTGCCGATATATGTGTGTCCCATTTCCTCTGCAAATTTGATTGCAGCGTTAAGGGTCTTATTAGCTTTTTGAGTAAATCCGTTAAATACAAACATCTGTTACCTCCTATTTAACTAATTTTTCTCTTACAAACTCTGCTCTGAGCCTATCCCTTTCCTTAGAATCTGGGCTTCCGCCGAGTTTTTCACAAATTGAGTATGCTCCTGTTTCAAAAAGGAGCGAATTTAAAACCGAAACATCAATTTTAAGCACGCCGAGCGAAGCGCCAAGCCTTAAGAGCGACGAAAGGCGTAAAAGCTCGTCTGTTGAAACAAGTCTTGCATTAGACAAAAGTCCAAGCGCTCTGTAGATTTGGTCGTCGGTTGAGAGGGTATCTCTCTCGTAAGCAGAGTTTCTAAGGCTCTGCTCCTGACGGATAACCTGATTTACAATGCTCATAAGATTGTCGATGGCGTTCTGCTCAGAGATGCCAAGGGTTACTTGATTTGAGATCTGATAAAGCGCGCCTCTTGAGTTCGAGCCCTCGCCCATCGAGCCGCGAACAGTCATTCCGAGCTTGGAAACGGTGTTTGCAAGGTTTTCGATCATTCTGTTTGACTCCATCATAGGCAGATGAAGCATAACCGAGGCTCTCAGTCCCGTTCCGAGATTTGTAGGGCATTGAGTGAGGTAGCCTAAAGCCTCATCAAAGGAAAAGTTAAGACTTTTATCGAGGTGGCTGTCAATCTCGCTCGCAATTTTGAGGCAAACGGGAAGGTCGGAGCCTGCCGACAAAACCTGAATTCTGATATGATCCTCCTCGTTTACGAAAACTGCAACGCTCTCATCCTCAGAGATAAAAAGCGCACGGCCCTTTCTGTTAGCGGCAAACTCGGGGCTTATAATGCGGCGCTCTGCCATTGCATTTGCGGTAATGTTATCGAGCTTTTCCATATCAAGCATTTTAAGGGTTATATCCTTTGCAAATTTAGCCTTTTCGAGCGCCTTTGCAACTCTAGAAATGACGTCCTTTTTCTGTTCGTCGGTCATTCTGTTAGGGAAAGGAATGTCCGAAAGGTTTCTTGCTAGGCGAATTCTTGTGCTGACAACTACGCCCTGCTCATTAGTTTTATTGTCTTTTTCAAACCATTTATTCATTTTACCTCTCCCCTTTCTTAAAGTGAATTTTTAAGGCTTGCAATTTCATCACGAATTTCTACAGCCTTTTCAAAATTCTGCTCGTCTACAGCCTTTTTAAGCTCTTTTTCAAGCTCTGAGATTTTATTTTTGAGGGAAATCTCGCCCTCAGCAGATTCGGGAATCTTTCCGCTGTGAACAGTTTTACCGTGTATTCTCTGGATAAGCGGCATAAGCTCGCTTCTGAAGGTTCTGTAGCACTCGCTGCAGCCAACATTTCCGCTCTTTCTTATGGCGCTTAAGGTGTTACCGCACATTTCGCACTTTTCCTCGGGCTTTGAAAGCAGATTTTCCGAGAGAAAATCCTGCCCGAAAATTGAGCCGAGCATTGAATCAAGCCCGAAGCCAAAATCCGAGAAAAGCTTTCCGTAGTGGTTTTCAAAGCTGCCTGTTAATTCAGATGCACAGTTTTCGCAAAGGTGCATCTCTGTAAGTTCTCCGTTGATATTCTGTCTTATATAGGTTACTGCCTCTGCTTTTTTACATTTTTCACACAACATAGTTTTTCCTCCTTAATTTAAACCGCCATAACCAAAGCGTTTTTAAAAATATCGGCTCTGACCTTATCGCGAGTTTCAGCGTCAACGCCTTTAAGCGCATTATCCGAAACTGCCGAAAGAACTATTGAAGCCGCCTTTTTTTCAATCAACTGCTGATAGCACAGATTTATGAGTATTGAACGAGCACTATAAAAATCTATCTGCTCGCCTAATGAGTCAATTATATGCATTATCTGGCTCTGTTTATCGCTACACAGACGAGTTATCTTAATATATCCGCCTCCGCCGCGCCTGCTTTCGATAACATATCCCTGCTCAGGAGTAAATCTTGAGGCAAGAACATAGTTTATCTGACTTGGAACACATCCAAGCTTATTGGCAAAATCATTTCGTTTAATTTCTGCTATTCCGTTTTGTTCTTCAAGCATAGAAATGATTTCTCTTGCAATCAATTCACTTATTTTCAAGCTAAACCACCATTTTCTTGACTTTCTTTAACCTTTGCCTTTAATCTAATTTTATCACAAGGTCAAAAAAAGTCAAACTTTTTATTTATGATAATTATACCCAAAATCAGCCGATAAATTCAAATAGATTAAAATATTTATTGTTTTCTATATTTTTCTTTTGTTTTCTACTTTTTTCAGATTTTTTTAAACTGTGTAACCATTTTTCCAAAAAACACATAGTATATGGTGAAATCTAAAAAAGGAGGCAACCTACATGTGTGGAAATAACTTCTTCGGCGGCAACAACTGCACCTGGATTATCCTTCTCATCGTTATCCTCGTTTGCTGCTGCGGCAACGACAACAACGGATGCGGCTGTTCCTGCAGCTGATCTCAAATGAGAAAAAGAAAACTCCCCGATCTCCTCGGGGAGTTTTTCTTTTATGTTATCAGTTTGTTTGTTCGGTTGTTGCTACACCGCTTGTATCCTTAGACGGTCTTGAAACGCTCGGAATATCAACAAGGCGGCTGCTCTCCCCTTCTGAGCTGGTGCTGGTGGAGGGACTGGAAGCAGGCGCAGTGCTGGTCGTTGTAGCAGTGCTGGTCGTTGTGCTTTGGCTTGTGGTTACGTTTGAGCTTACAGCAGGCGCTGAGCTCGTAGTTGTGCTCGGCGTCGAGCTGCTTTCAACGGGAATTTCACCGGTATAAACAGTGTGACGCTTTAAATATTCTATCCAGCGCCTATAATAACCTGTCCCAAAATGAATTCCATCACTCGATGCGGCAGCAGGAAGATTTCCGTTACTATCCTTAAATGACTCAGCAACATTCAGATAATAAACGCCCTTTTCTGTTGCGAGCTGAGCAATTGCGGCATTATAAGTATTGATTTTAGAGTTTGCAAAGCGGCTATCGCTGTTTTGTTTTTTAGCCGTAACAGGCAAAATAGACTGAAGATAAATGATCGCATCCGGATGCTGAGCCTTGACTTGATCTATAAATTTGCCATATCCGCTGATAAGGTTATCTTTGCTCTGAAAAGCAATTCCGTTAATACCCATCATAATATAAATATGCTTGGGATCATATTTTTTCATAGCCTGCAGGAAAGTCAGCTTTCCGCTTGATGATTTAATAACCTGACGGCTAAGTACCGTGTTAGTATTTATTCCTGTATAAGCAATAACTGGCGCATTATTTACAATTCCATAAAGGTCAATTCCCGTTGTAATCGAGTCGCCTACAAACATTGCATCTGCAAAAAAACTGTTATCAACAGCAGGCTGAAGTGGTACAGGCTTTGTTTTATCAACAACATAGGTCCATTTTTCTGCCGCCGCATAAACATCAAACGGAAGACCATAATTATTGGTGGCGGTCGGTGTTTGGGTCGTGGTGGCCTGAGAAGTTACAGGCGATTTTGATGCCACCGATGAAACGGGTGTAGCAGAAGATGTTGAAGTTTCAGTCTTTGCTATAGACGACGAAACTACATGTTCTTCCTCACTTGCTATCGTGCTTGAAATCTCGGTCTGAGCCGTGACGCTCGACAAAGCAACAGCATTTCCGTTATCACCGCAAGCCGAAATAATTGCAATAACAACAGATATAATAACGGCAAAGCAAAGAGCAGACAAAAGAGCAACGGACATAGGCAGAGCGCCTTTACCCGCTCTGCGAACGCTATACACCTTATACCTTCCCTGCTTTTTAAACATCTCTACCACCGTTTATTTACTTTTCAGAAATATATCTCTTTGCCTGAGTTGAGAACAGTTTATGGTATTTTCCTTTAAGTTCCATAAGTTCTCTATGGTTTCCGTTTTCTACAACCTGACCGTTTTCAAGAACGATTATCTGGTCGGCAACGGTTGCGCTTGAAAGCCTATGAGAAACAAAAACAGTTGTTTTGTTTTCTCTCAGCATATCAAACTGGTTGTATATCTCCTGCTCTGCAATGGGATCAAGCGAAGCTGTCGGCTCATCAAGAATAAGAATATCCGAATCGGAATAAAACGCTCTTGCAATAGCAAGCTTTTGCCACTGACCTATAGAAAGCTCCATACCTGTAGGCTCGAAAATTCGCATAAGCGGAGTGTCAAATCCGCGAGGCAGGCTATCTACATACCCCTTTACAGAGCCTTTTTCTGCAGCGGCAATAATTTCATCCTTATTCGCATTTTTGTGAATATCGCCAAATCGGATATTCTCCTCTACAGTCACTGCATACTTTCCGAAATCCTGGAAAATAATGCTGAAAATACTGTAAAGGCTATGTATAGCATACTCCTTAATATTTCTGCCGTCAAGCAAAATCTCGCCGCTTGTGGGGTCATAAAGCCTTGTTAAAAGCTTAATAAGAGTTGTTTTGCCTGCTCCGTTAAGACCAACAAGAACAACCGTCTGCCCTGCTTCAATTTTGATATTTATATCCTTAAGAACGAACTTTTCAGTTCCGGGATATTTAAAGCTGACATTTTTAAATTCAATAGTATGGCCAATATTTTTCTCTACAAGCTGAGGCACATCAGTAGCTGCGACAACGGTCTGCTTTTCGTTCATAAAGGCTATGAGGTTGTCAATAAACAGAGTTCCCTCATAAATAGTTGCCGAGGTGGAGATAAGGGTGCTGACGCAGGTTGCAAGCGAGGTGATTGCACCTGTATAAAGCGAGTAGTCACCTATCATCATTTCGCCCGTAAACACTCTTTGAGCAATTATTATGTAAAACAAAAGGTTTACAAGACCCGAAACAACACCTATTGCAACGTGCCAAGCGCTTTCGCTCAAAATCAAAGCGCGCAGTCCTTTATAATATTTTTTGAATACATTTCCATAATGACCAATAAATGTATCTGCAAGATCGTATATTCTGACCTCTTTAATAAGATCCTTGTTTACAACAATTTCGGAATAATAATTCATCTGTCTGCGTTCTTTAGAATGAAATCTCATATACTCGAAATTCTTTTTTCTGTATATAAAGTTAATAACCGCAGACGGAATAGAAACCCCAAGAATAATAAGCGTTGCCCAAGCGAGCGCAGGAGCGGTAAGAAGAATTACAAGATAGCTTACAAACTCAATAAGACTGCTTACGATATTAAAAGTTTCCTGCATAATTGTAATAGGTCTGTTTCCCGCTTCTCTATTTGCATTTTCCATTTTCTCGTAAAAAGCGTGATTATCAAAGGAAGCCAGGTCAAGCTCCTTTGATTTTTCCATAATCTGCATTTTGACCTGCTTTACAACCTTTTCGCCTGCAATTCGGTTAACGGCGTGACTGACATAATTTATAACCCTTACCAAAACCCAATAAACAAAAAGGAAAATAAGCAAAAACACTATGCTCGAGCTCCAGAACTGTTCTTCAGGCAGAAAGCCAATGCTTATAACATTCTGAAGTTCATTTAAAATATTTTGCGAAATAAGAGCGCCTGCAACGGGCAGAACACCCTTTAAAACTGCTATAACTGTAAGCAAGAATAAGATCCACGGACCCGATTTCCAGACAAGCTTAACTATATAGCCAAATCTTGAAAAAAATCCACCTATAAGTTCATTTAAATATCGCGGTACATCTGATAAATTCTTTGGCTTTTTAACTCGCTCATACTGAGGGGGAAATCCTCCCATACCTCTCATATTCTCACTCCTTTAACTAAACACATTAATTATACCACATATACCTTAAATATGCAATAAAAAACAGCCTCTTTACGAGGCTGTTTTTTAGGTTTTTATTCTTCCATATTTGCCTTATTATCAGCAATTACCTTTTCCTCAAGCATTGATGGAAGCTGCTCATAGCGCTCGAAGGCAATTTCAAAGCTACCTCTGCCCTGAGTCATTGAGCGGAGAACTGTTGTAAAATCTCCAATCTCAGACATAGGAACCTCAGCTTCAACGCTGGACATTCCCTTACCTGCAGGATTCATTCCAAGCACTCTGCCTCGGCGCTTATTAAGGTCGCCCATAATATCGCCGGTGTTAGCCTCGGGAACTCTTGCAGTAAGCTTAACGATGGGCTCTAAAAGAACGGGAGATGCGTCTACCATAGCGTTCTTAAAAGCAACGTTTGCAGCAAGCTTAAAGGACATTTCAGACGAGTCAACGGGGTGATACGAGCCATCAACAAGTGTTGCCTTGACCCCTACCATAGGATAGCCTGCAAGGAATCCCTTTGCCATACTGTCGCGAAGGCCCTTTTCAACTGCCGGGAAGAAATTCTTAGGAACTGCTCCGCCGAATACCTTCTCCTCAAATATCATATCGTCGCCCTCACAAGGCTCAAACTCGATCCATACGTCACCGTACTGTCCGTGGCCGCCCGACTGCTTTTTATATTTGCCTTGAACCTTAACCTTTTTGCGAATGGTCTCGCGGTAAGGAACTCTTGCTTTTTCTAAAACAACCTCTAATCCAAACTTAGATTTAAGCTTAGAAACGACAACATCAAGATGCTGCTCGCCAAGACCTGAGAGAACCTGCTGTCTGGTTTCAGGGTTGACCGAGAACTCGAGCGTGGGATCCTCTTCACGCAGTCTTTGAATGCTCTGCGAGATCTTACCCTCATCGCCCTTGTTCTTGGGAACAACTGCCTGCATAAGAGTAGGATGCGGGAACGGAAGGTCATCGCACTTAACAACTCTTGAAGCTGCGCATAGGCAATCGCCCGTAACTGTTGTTGCGAGCTTGGCAACAGCGCCGATATCTCCTGCGCCGACAGACTTAACATCGATCTGCTTTTTGCCCTTAATAAGAACAAGCTTGCCTATCTTCTCCTGCTGGCCTGTTTTTGCATTGACAAGTGTCATATCGCTGTCAACCTTACCAGAAAGCACCTTGAAATACGAAAGCTTTCCAACAAAGGGGTCAGCAACCGTTTTAAAGACCTGAAGCATTGTAGGCTCGGTTTCTAAGCATTTAACTTCAATCTTATCTCCGTTTTTATCAGTTGCCTTAACGGCGTTATCCAAGGGCGAGGGAGCATAGTCATTGATTGCATACAAAAGGCGCTCGACCGCAGTTAAGAACAGCGCACTGCCGCAGAGAACGGGAGTAACGTGTCCGTTGCAGGTACCGAGTCTTAAGCCGTGAATGATCTCTTCCTGAGTAAATTCCTCACCTGCAAGGTATTTCTCAAGATATTCCTCGCAGCTTTCAGCAACCGCCTCGCAAAGAAGCGCATAAGCCTTATCAAAGAACTCATCCTGCGGCATAGGGACTTCGGTTTCCTTGCCTGTTGTAGCGTCGTATGTATAGGCCTTAAGTCTTGCGATATCTACCCAGCACTCAATATGTCCTTCTTTACCGTGAGGAATAACAACAGGACAAATGCAGTTTCCGTAAAGCTCAACGAGCTCATTAAGAACCTTCTGATAATTTGCGCTTTCACGGTCAAGCTTTGAGATAAAGAATATCTTTGATTTCTTCTGAGCGGTTGCTATATCCCAAGCGCGCTGTGCGCCGACTGTAACGCCCGATTTACCCGACAGCTCGATAACAACGCTATCACTAGCGGCAATACCCTCAATAACTCCTGCCTCAAAATCGAATGCGCCCGGGGTATCAATTATATTAACTTTATGTTCTTTCCACTCGTAAGGAGCTACTGCCGATGAAACAGATGATTTTCTCTTAATTTCCTCAGGGTCAAAATCACAAACGGTATTTCCGTCAGAAATTTTTCCGAAACGGTCTGTCGCGCCGGCTATATAAAGCATAGCTTCGGCAAGTGTAGTCTTTCCGCTAGAGCCGTGTCCGGCTAAAGCGATATTTCTGATTTGCTCTGTTTTGTACTGTTGCATGTAGGTCTACGCCCCTTTTTAATAATAATAGATAAAAAAAGCTTATTAAGTTTGTAACTTTTATGCATTTTTATATATTATACTATACTTTTACTATGATTTCAATAAAAACTTTATATAAAAACAAAAAAAATTGCCCTGCGCATTAGACGCAGGGCAAAAATTAAAATTTTCCTAAATTTTAAATGATTTAAATGCAGGAATTACAGTTACCGCAACGAGCCAGAAAAGCTGATACAAAAGAATCGCCTCGATAGAGATACCGATACTTCCCGACATAAAGGTAAAGAACGCCATAAGAGCAAACGCCAAGATAATTCCGACAGTCTGCAGAGTTACTGCAAGCGAAGCTATGCCTTTAAGCTTAATCGCGGCATAAACAGTCTGCACAAATGCGGTAAAGCTCGAGATGCTTGCCGAGCCGACATTTTCCCTACTGCTCGGGCGCATAAGATACTCGGTTTCGCCTTGCTTATCCGCAGGAACGGTTTTTATCATATTCTCATTAACATCAAATATACGGGCAATCTTTTGAGAATTTATGTTAGGATCGGTTGAAACTACAACAACACCAATGCCGAGATTTTTGAGAGCTTTCATTGCCTTTTTGATTTGTTTTCCGGGCTTATACTGGATGAGGAAAACCGCGGCAAGTTCGCCTGATTCGGCAAGGTAGACCATATCCATTCCGCTGTTTAGGTATCTATCCTCGTAATCCTTTGATGGAACATCAATTCCGTGGTTACTGATAAGCTCGCGGTTACCGATAAGAACTCTCTTTGACTCAACCCACGCACTAAGTCCCATAGACTCCTCGTAAACAATACTGTCAACAGGTCTTAAAAGGTCTTTTCTGCCGCCGATTACCGAGAGAAATACATCAGACAAGTCACTCTCGGCGCGGATAACAACACTTGCAGCATCCAAAATAACGTCATCAATTTTTCCTGCCGCAAAGGTCTTGATAGCGCTGAGCTGAATCGAGCCCTTTGGAAAGAGGTCAGATGATTTTACCAAAATCGAATTAGTATCATAAATTTCATTACAAGCCTCTAAACTAGAAATCATACTTCCCTTGGAAACAAGGCTTTTTGCGGCTCTTAGCATAGGCAAGTTTACAGAAAGCATAACCGAAATGGGAGCGCACATTGATGTGACTGCCGCAAATGTACACACTGCTTTATGAAAATCTTTTACTATTACAAAGCTGCCAATAGCAAGAAGCAAGGCTCCAAGCGTTAAAAAAGGAGCAATAAATCGACTCACATTATCCGAAATATCCTCTTTATAGGAATAACTTAAGAAATTACCTACAAAATCTGTTCTTTTAGGAACAGCAACGCTTGCATAAGGCGCATCGAACTGCTCTTTTACAAAGGTGCTGAGCTTTTCGCTCTCGGGCATTGTAACGGCGTATTTTTCATATCCACCAGAAACAAATCTGAAATTGAGCCTTACCCTTCTGATAATCGCAAGCTTTCCAATAGTGTTTATAAGCATCGCAAGGATTGCAACAAGCCCATAAATGCAGATAGTGTTTTTAGCAGTCGAAATATAACTCGGTGTTACAAAAAGCACAACATACTGCAAAGTACAGCCGAGCGCAGATACAGCGAGCAGCGAATCCCCGTCAGCCTTAAATTTAAATAGCGAGGAAAGCCCGCCAAGCACCGCAGGGGCTGAAACAATTACCGCCGCCACAAAAACAAGTGCGCTTACTATAAGATAAGAAAGCGGCTGAATGTCCTTACTAAAAATTTCAAGCATTGGTAAAGAAAAGCGGTTGCCAAGCTCAATATAGGCTGAAACAAGGCTCAGCGCAAAAAGCACAATAAGCCTTAAGGTGAGGCCCGCCTTAATTCCCGCAAGGTCCTTTATTACCGCGGTTGACTCAGAGTAATCGTTAAAATCCTCAAGCACCTTGACCTGCTCAGGCTGTTCCTCTATCTTTACCTCCGGCTCGGTATCCTCTTCCTCCTCACCGAATAGAACAAACTTTTCAACCTTTTTCTTTCGGTTTTCACGGAATTCCAAAAGGTCTTTGTTAACCTCAATTGTTTCTTCAGGCTTAATTTCATCCTCTGTGCTGATGCCAAAAGGCTCCATCTGGATAGTTTTGTCCTCAAAATCGGGCTTAACAGCATTTTTCTCCTCAGGAACCCGAGGAATATCGTCCTCATAATCTATCTTGACCTTAAAGTCAGCCTTTTTGGCTTCTATCTTCTTATCATCTAAGGCTTCTTTTTCAATTTTGTCAAACGAAAGAGTGTTCTCATCAGAGGTCTTAAAATTAAACTTAGGCTTTTGCTCAGTGGGAGCCTCTGTTTCAATTTGCTGCTCGGACTGTTTTGCTGCTTCCTCTGCAGGCTTTTTCTCCTCTTTTACGGCTTTTTCGGGCATAGTTTTAAGCGGCGATGGCTTAACATCAATTTTTTTGCCCAAGACCTCTTCCATTATTTTCGCAAACTCATCATCATTTTTCAACGGCTGAGTTTTTTTATTTTCAAGTTCTTTGAGGATATCGTCAACCGAAAACTTGTTATCCAAAGCTTTTCCTCCGTTCGTTTTTAAATCAAAGGCGCTGGCGGGCTATCTCATACATAAGAATACCGCCTGCAACCGACGCATTTAGGGAATTTACCTTTCCGCGCATAAAGAGTGAAACCAAAAAGTCGCACTGCTTCAAGACCAAGTCGGAAATTCCTCTGCCCTCTGAACCGATAACAAGAGCAACCGCACCGTCAAACTTCATACCACAGTAGCTCTCACCCTTGGCATCTGCGCCGTAGACCCAGACGCCTTTTTCCTTAAGCTCTTTAATGGTTTCCGTAAGGTTTGTAACCCTTGCAACCGCCATATGAGAAAGCGCTCCCGCAGAGGTTTTGTAAACCGTCGCATTAGCGCCGACACTTCTTCTTTTAGGGATAATAACTCCGTGAACTCCGCAGGCCTCGGCAGTTCTGATAATTGCGCCTAAATTATGCGGGTCTTCAATCTGGTCGGCAATTACAATAAAGGGAGCCTCGTCCCTATCCTGAGCGATCCGTAAAATATCCTCAACGCTTGAATATGTAACAGCGGCAGGCTGAGCGACAACGCCCTGATGGACCTGATTTAACGAAAGCTCAGAAAGCTTTCCTGCCTCCGCCTCTTTGATTACGATATTGTTTTTTCTGCAAAGTGAAAGAATCTGATTTATGCTACCCTTAAGCTCTCCCTTCTGAACCATAACAAAGTCCAGTTCTCTACCCGAACGGATAGCCTCCAAAACAGCGTTTCTTCCAACGATATAGCTACTCTGCACCTCTTCATTGTTATCTTTAAAGTGGGCAGATTTGAATTGTTTTTCCATATTTAAGTCCTCTTAAAATATACTAAATAATGTGCTTATATTTTATTATAACATATATATTGACAATTTCAAACATTTTTTTGCTTATCTTACAATAAAATATACAATAGCCGCGCCCGCGCCCGAGAAAGCAAGATATTTTGCCGTCTCCAAGAGCGTTTTTCTTAATTTTTTAGGCACTTTCTCTTTTCTTTTTTCGTAGCTTTCAGAAAACGGAACAATGCCCGCAACATACTCGTTCGCTTTTCTGTCAAGCTTTGCCCTGTTGCACTCTACATATCTTTCAGAAACAATTAAAATTGCCTTTTCAAAGTATTCGTTTTCGGTATTTAAAACCTCTATTACCTGCTTATTAACGCCTCTAATCATATAAAAATCCCCCAAGAAATTTCTTAATAATAATTTGGGTTATTTTTTGAAAAATATGCAGAACAAAATGCTCGTAAAGGTCTGTATACTTTTAGTATTTTCACAGGTTTACATAATTCAATGAATAATTTCGGATTTCTATGTGGAAAACTCGGTGGAAAGTGTGAAAAACTGTGTAGACAAGCCATTTAATATTTTCACTTGCGATGAATAATGTAAAATTATGTAAATCAACTTTTTGTAGAAAAGCCCCTGCACTATTTTTAGTGCAGGGGCCGTGTTTTAGTCGAGAATCTTTTCAAATTTGTCATAAAAGCCTTTAAAAGCGGGGTCAAACGACACAAATTTATCGAGAATTCTTCCAAAAAAGGTTATAAGCGGAGTGTTTATGACCGTAAGAATAAGGGTTCCTATTCCAATCATCTCAAACGAAAAACTTCTGAATAGCGCAAGCATTAGAACAATTCCGAGTATTAGCGAAGAAATATCAAAAATCCACTTAACCTTATTTACAGAAAAAGAATACTTTTCCGCAATTTCCTTTACAACAAGCTCATAAACCTCTTGCGGCAGGTATGTTCTTAACATAAGTGCTATGGCAAAAGCCGTTATCAGTGCACCGCCCGCGCAGTACAGCCCCTTTTCAAGTGCCGTCTGAGCAACATCGCTGCCTATTATACTGCGCCAAGCATCTACCGCCAAGCCGTGAATAACCGCCGTCAGAAAGCAGAGCGGATATTTTAACTTAAATCGGCGAAGCACGATAGCTGTCAGAACTACAAGTACACCCTGCAGGGTATATTCTGCCATTCCGAGAGTAAACCAGGAAAGCGTTTGAGATATTTTAAGATAAAGCACATAGGCAGGAGCTACGATCATCGAAACTCCAAGCCCGCTCTTTGCCGAAAGGCTGACACCAAGGGAACACAAAACTATCCCCAGCAGCCACGCACCTTCCGCAAAGCTCTTGATTTTTTTGTTTTGCATCATTTTTCACCAGGCATCCTTGTAGTCATATATTTTATTGCACGCTCAATAGAATCGCGCGAATTGCCGAAATCGGCGTTTTCCCCTGCATTTCTATAATCAAACATCTTTGTAAAATGATGAACATCATCTCTGATTTCCTCAAGAGTTTTCATCGTGATGCTGTCTACATCCTTTTCAAACTCTCTTTTCCACTTTGAGCTTACCTTTGGCGCGGCAAAAGCCATCAGCTCGCGGTAATGGTTAAAGCAGATCTGCGGCTGCGCTCTGAAAAGCTCTCTGAAGGACATTTCCTCGCTGTAAAGCTTGGCAATTGTAGCATACATTCTCTGCTTTGACCACTCTATTCTGTCGCAGACATAACAGCTTTTTTTCTCGACATTTCCGCTCTTTATCTCGCTTTTATCAGGGCGGTATTTTTTATTTTTGATATTCTTTTTAACCTCGTCAAGATGGGTCTCGATCATAAGAGCAAGGGGTAATCTACTCCTTCTTGAAGCCATCATAAAGAAATGTTCCTTGCAAAAGCCGTTCTTATTTGTTTCGATGCGGATATCCGACTCCATCATAGCGGGGCCAAGGATATATTCAAGGCTTCTTTCCTCAAGAATATCCCTGAGTCTGCATATAGGACAGCCGTCCTTTTCCTCAAATATTTCGTTTACAGGTATTGTATAAATTCTTTCTGCCAAAAAAATCACCTTTTTGAAAAAATTTCTGTTTCCATTATAGCACATTTTTGGTATAATGGAATAAGAAATTTTAAAAAACGGAGGAAAATATGCCTTTACTCACCGAAAAGTTTAAAATAGAAATAGGCGCACCCAAAAATTTTAACTTAGGACAGAGCTTAAACTGCGGCCAATGCTTCAGATTTTATGAGGCTGAGGGCAGATATTGCGGAGTTGCTATGCAAAAATATATCGAGATTGAGCACGTCGAGGACAAGCTCGTAATTTATTCAGACACAGAAATTTCCGACGAAGAAATGGTCGAGTTTTTTGATTTTAACTTAGATTACGACAAGATAAATGCAATTTTATCGCAGGACCAAACTATGAAAAGCGCCATAGAGTATGCAGGCGGAATAAGGATTTTGCGCCAGCCTGCTTGGGAGGTTTTGTGTTCCTTTATCTTGTCGCAAAACAACAACATAAAAAGAATTTCCGGCATTATAGAGCGGCTTTGCGAAAACTTTGGAGAGGATATCGGGAACGGACATTATTCCTTCCCTTCTACCGAAAAAATTGCGGCGCTCACGGTAGATGACCTTGCACCCATCCGCAGCGGATTTAGGGCAAAATATGTTATTGATGCCGCCAAAAAGATAGTATCGGGTGAAGTTAATATTGACGAGCTTTTTGCTTCTGATACAGACACAGCGCGTGAAATTTTAATGAAGATTCACGGGGTCGGTCCCAAGGTTGCCGACTGTGTTCTTTTGTTTGGTTTCCACAAGCTTGACGCATTCCCCAAGGATGTTTGGATAAAAAAGGCGCTCTCTGAGTTTTATCCCGACGGCGTTCCCGATTATATAATGGAGCACGGCGGAATTGCACAGCAGTACCTTTTCCACTACATAAGAACAAAGCTTAACTAATTGACTTTTTGTATTGTATTTTCAAGTAAAATATTGTATAATAGCTTTATATGATTTTAAGAGAGGTGAACAGAATGCCGAAAATGAGCGAAAAAGAACTTATATCCTTTATTCGTGGCGGCTCTGTTTCCTCTCTTTTCCTTTTGTACGGGCCTGACGAATACTCAAAAAACATCTGCTACAAAAGAATAATCAAGACATTTTGCGCTTCTAACGAGCCTATTTTGATGGACGGACAAGCCCTTGACTTTAAAAAGCTTCACGAGGAATGCTGCAGCGTTTCGTTTTTCTCTGAGGATAAGTGCATTTGTGTAAGAAACCCTTCATTAGAGTCGTTTTCTCCCACGCAAGCAGAAACACTTTACAGCATTCTTGAGCAAAAACCTGAAAGCACCGTTCTTATTTTTATTGTTAAGTCGCAGGATATAAACACCCGCACCTCTGCAAAATGGGCAAAATTTATCAAAACCGTTGAAGCAAACGGAATTGTTATTGAATGCGCTGAAAAGTCGCAGGGCGATGTTATTTCAATGATAGCAAACACCGCCAAAAAGCAGAGTTGCACTATATCCCCCGCTCTTGCGGCAGATTTTGCTGACCGATGCTTAAACGATATGCTCATTATAGAAAACGACCTTGTAAAGCTCTGTGCCTTTGCACGCGAAAAGACTGACGGGGTAATAACCGCCGACGCGATTGAGAACTTAACCGCCCGCCAGCTCGATTACAAGGCATTTGAAATAGTGCGTCACATCATAAACAAGAAAAGCGAAACGGCACTTTACGTTCTTGACTCACTGTTTTTACAGCAGGTTGATGCTATTGCGATAAGCTCTGCCCTCGCATCCTCTTTTCTTGACATTTACAGGGTAAAGACTATGCAGCAGTACAATCACCCGCTTTCAGAGCTTTCGGAAAGCTTTGATTACAAGGGAAAGGACTACAAACTGCGCGGCGCAGGCTACGATGCCCAAAAATGCAGCCTATCTTTTCTTAAAAACGCAATAAAATGTCTTTCTGCTGCCGATATTATCTTAAAAAGCACAAAGGACAACAAAAAGACTGTAATGGAAAAAGCTCTTTTAAGTATCATTCTTGAAAAGAACTTTGTTGCGGTGAAATAAAATGCTAAAGCTTAAAGAAGCGGTTGTTGTTGAAGGAAGATATGACAAAATAAAGTTATCATCTATTCTCGACGCAACAATCATAGAAACCAACGGTTTCAGAATTTTTTCAGACGACCAGAAAATCGAAATGCTTAGGATACTTGCAAAAAGATGCGGCCTGATCATTATGACAGACAGCGATTTCGCAGGCTTTCGCATAAGAAACTATCTTAAAAACAAGATAACAGAGGGCAAAATAACGAATGTTTATCTACCCGATGTTTTGGGTAAGGAAAAGAGAAAAGCCCGCCCGTCTAAAGAGGGGCTTTTGGGGCTTGAAGGACTACGCCAAGAGGACATTTTATGCGCGCTTGAAAGGGTCGGAATTACCGGCTCTGTCAGCACTCCCGCTCCCAAAGATAAAATAACAAAGCTTGACCTATACAATTTAGGCTTAAGCGGCGGCAAGGACAGCAGCAAAAGGCGTGCCGAGGTTTTAAAGGCGCTATCTCTCCCCTCTCATCTTACTGCAAATTCTCTCCCTGATGTTTTATCGTCTATAATTTCAAAAGACGAATTTTATAAACTTGTAAATTCATTGACTTAATTTAAGGAGGCAATTTTCTGTGGTATTTTCAAGCCTTACATTTATGTATGTGTATCTTCCGATAGTTCTCGGCATTTATTTCCTTGTTCCCAAGGTGCTGAGAAACTCGGTTATGTTCATTGCAGGGCTTTTGTTCTATGCCTGGGGCGAGCCTGTATACCTGTGGATAATGGTCCTATCCACCTTAATAGACTACACCGCAGGTCTTTTTATGTACAAATATGACCACATCCCGTGGGCACGAAAGCTTTGTCTACTTGCATCAGTAGTTATGAACATTGGTCTGCTCTCAATATTTAAATACAGCGGTTTTTTCGTAAGCTCAATCAACACACTTTTGGGAACATCTATCCCCGTTCCTGACATTGCATTGCCGATTGGAATTTCTTTTTACACCTTCCAAAGTATGTCCTACACCATCGACCTTTATATGAGAAACATTTCCGTGCAGAAAAACCCAATAACCTTTGCGACCTATGTTACTCTGTTCCCGCAGATAGTTGCAGGACCTATTGTAAGATACTCTGATGTTCAGAACGAGATTGACCACAGAACGATAAGCCTTGACTTAGTCGGCGAAGGCGTTGGGATCTTTGTAAAAGGTCTTGCTAAAAAGGTCTTGCTCGCAAATAATATCGGCACACTTTGGGCGACCATTAAGGCGCAAGAGATATCCTCTCTGCCCGCCGCAACCGCCTGGCTTGGAATTTTAGCATTCACCTTCCAGATTTATTTTGACTTCTCAGGATATTCAGATATGGCTGTAGGCCTTGGCAAGATGCTTGGATTTAATTTTCCGGAAAACTTCAACTTTCCCTATGTTTCAAAAAGCATTTCGGAATTCTGGCGCCGCTGGCACATAACCCTCGGTTCCTGGTTTAAAAGCTATGTTTACATTCCGCTTGGCGGAAACAGAAAAGGCCTCGGCAGAACCGTTTTCAACCTCTTTATAACATGGATGCTGACAGGATTTTGGCACGGAGCGAGCTGGAACTTTGTTCTCTGGGGTTTGTATTTTGGCGTTATAATTATTTTAGAGCGTCTGTTCTTAGGGGCTTGGCTTAAGAAAATTCCTGCCGCACTGCAGGTTGCCTATTCATTTATCCTTGTTGTTTTCGGCTGGGTACTGTTTGAATTTGACAAGCTGTCAAACGTTTGGATATTCTTTAAGGCAATGTTTGGCGGAAACAATCTGGGCTTTGCAAATGCAGATACACTCTACTATCTGCTTTCCTACATCCTTGTTTTTGCAATCTGCATCTTCTTCTCAAGCGACATTTCCCAGAAACTTGCGTTCAAAATTAAGGCAAAGTTCCCTAAAGCATGGGAATACGGCACGCCCGTTGTATGCATAGCCCTGCTTCTTATTTGCACCGCATATCTTGTTGACGCCACCTACAATCCATTCTTGTATTTCAGATTCTAAAAAGGAGGAGATTTTATGAACGGAAAGAAACTGCTTGCTGTTTTATTTTCAGTTGTTTTAGTCGGTCTTGCGCTAATAACTGCATTTTCAAAAAAAAGCTCCTTCTCAGATGAAGAAAACAGAAGCCTTTCGGTTTTCCCAAAGTTTTCCCTCTCTGCCATAGGTGACAAATCCTTTATGAACGGCTTTGACTCCTATGTTTCTGACCACTTTTTCGGCAGAAATTTCTGGGTTAATATGAAATCGAGCTTAGAGCTTTTGACGCTGAAAAAAGAAAACAACTCCATTCTGCTCACAGACAGGAATACACTTGTTGAGGACATTGCAAAGCCTGAGGAGCACAAGGTAAATATGAACATTGACGGAATAACGAATTTTGCCAAGAACAACCCTGACGCAAAGGTTTTTATGGCTATTGCTCCTACCGCTCTTGATGTTTACTCAGACTCGCTTCCCTATGGCAAGAGCACCTGGTCACAAAAGACTGAGATTGATAAAATTTACTCTGAAACCTCGAAAAGTGCCTACGGAATTGACATTTACACCTCGCTTTATTCAAACCGCGACCAGTACATCTACTACAACACCGACCACCACTGGACCTCGCTTGGCGCATACTATGCATACACCCAGATTGCTACTGCGCTTGACTTCAAGCCCTACGACAAGAGCCCCTTTGACATTGAGCACGCTTCCTACGATTTTTACGGAACATATTCATCAAAGTCAAAAATCTCTGTTGCGGCTGACACAATCGACATTTACTCGCTCGCCTCCTCCGACCTTGCGGTTACCGAGGTTATTGTAAACGACGGCAAAGAGGAAAAGAACTACGACAGCCTTTATTTCAGAGAGTGGCTTGATCAGAAGGATAAATATTCTGTATTTTTAGGTCAGGTACAGCCAGAGGTTACAATAAAAACCAACGTTCAGAACGACAAAAAGCTCCTTATTTTCAAGGACTCGTTTGCGCACAGCCTTATTCCCTTTTTATCACTGCACTATTCCGAGATAAAGCTCATAGATTTAAGATACACCAATCAGAACTACCGTGATTTAGTCGATGTTAATGAGTACAACGATATTCTCCTGCTTTACAACATTGACAGTCTTGTTCACAGCTACGACATTGCCGCTCTCGGCGACTGAAAGGATTAAAATATGGCAAAAATAGTTCGCCGTCATTTAATCAACACAGTTAAACAAAGCTATTTAAAATACACTCTGCTGCTGGCTTTATGCACAGCAGCAGTTGTTCTTTGCGCCTTTTTCGCCGTTTTTTGTTACGGAATCACCCTTGTTTTCATTCCCTTTATCATCTTCATAATGATGAAATTAAAGCAGCAAAAAGGAATTTCTGCCGCTGGCGCAAGAGGCGAAAAACGCGTTTTAAGCCTGCTTTCCCGTCTGCCCGATAGCTTTTATGTCATTACTGATGTTGAGCTTGTTATCGGGCACAAAACAGCGCAAATAGACTATATTATAGTTGGACCGACCGGCATTTTTGTTGTTGAAGCCAAAAACCTCAAAGGCACCATCAGCGGAAACGCAAATGACGAGATGCTTTTTAAAACAAAGCATTTTGGAAATGGAGAAACCGACACAAAAAAGATTTACAATCCGATTTTGCAAGTTTCAACACACGGCAGATTATTATCAAAGCTGCTTATCAAAAACGGCTACTACAACGAGAGCAGCGCCTGTGTTTATTTTTCTCACCCCATGTCTGAGGTAAGTTTAAGCGGAGAAAACCCAAGTGTACGTGTTTTTTGGGGCAACCTGGGCGGCGACAGCCTGCTGACGCACATTTTAAGCTACAAAGGCCACGAGCTGACAAAGCCCAAAATCAATAGGCTTAAAAAGCTGATTTTCTCACATTGCAGATAAAGAAAAATCCACCCTTGAGGCACACTCCGTAAGGAAGTGTGCCTCAATGAAGTTTGCCCTCACGGGCAAATGAAGTTGCCTACGGCAATGAAGTACACTTTGTGTATGAAGTTTCGCCTTTGGCGAAATTGGCAAACTTTACTTCATATAGGCTTATAGTCTATACTTCATAGCAAGTTTTACTTGCTACTTCATTTTTGCGACAGCAAAAACTTCATTAAACCTTACAAATAAAAAATAATATGTCTACTATTTACAACGCCCTTGATTTAAAAGGCGTTATTTTTTTACACAAAACAAAAGACACTTCTTTGCGAAGTGTCTCCGTTTTTTATATAACAAAAAGACACTTTCGGTTTGAAAGTGTCATAATAGATTACATACTTTAAAAACAT
>CAZDSQ010000011.1:0-38783 GCA_964508295.1 uncultured Oscillospiraceae bacterium
GGACCGGCGTCCTCGACGGTCCTCAAAAGCGGTGGATATAATCCTCGTGGACCGTCGGGGATGCCGGTTCCTACATATTAAATTGAGGGTTTTGCTTTTGCAAAACCCTTTCGACCATACTTTTCACTATTCACTCGGGAGGAGCAAGCCCCTCCGTTTGCGGTGCCCGAAAATTTTTCGCTTACTGCTCAAATTTTCGACCGCGGCACCCGCTTATGCCTCGCTTCATCTCGCTCTGCGAGCGCTTCGGTAACGCGCCCCCTACAATAAAAAAGGACACCGCAAGGTGTCCTTTTTTGCTTAATATTCGGCGCCGAGGCGCATTGCTTTTAAGTTTACCTCTAACATATCAGCGTGCTTTGCCGAGATGACCTTTTTAAGTGCGGCGTTAAGACTATCGCCCTCAAACTCATTGAGCTCCTTCATAATCTTGCCGACGATAATCATATTGGCAAGAGTGGGAACACCGTTATCACGGGCAAGGCGGGTTGCGGGGATGTAAAACACCTTAACGTCATCCCTCTTTACCTTACGCTCGATAAGCGAGCTATCGGCAAAGATCATTCCGCCGCTCTCAACGCTATCCTCATACTTATCAAGCGAGGGCAGGTTCATTGCAACGAGAATATTGGGATTTGAAACGATGGGCGAGCCTACTGCATCGTCGCTGACGATAACGCCGCAGGAAGCGGTGCCTCCACGCATTTCGGGGCCATAGGAAGGGAGCCAGCTTACCTGCTTGTCGTCCATAAGGCCCTTATAGGCTACGAACTTTCCTGCAAACAGAATACCCTGTCCGCCGAAGCCCGAGAACAAAAATCTTTTCTCGCTCATTATTTACCCTCCTCTGCGCTTCTATCCTTATACACGCCCAAGGGATAATAAGGAAGCATATTTTCTTCGAGCCACTTAAGAGCATCAACGGGGGTCTTGCCCCAGTTTGTCGGGCAGGAGGAAACGACCTCGACAAGAGAAAAGCCCTTGCCGTTTATCTGATTTTCAAAAGCCTTCTTGATTGCCGCGCCCGCTGCCTTAACGTTTTTAACGTTGTTAACTGCAACTCTTGTTATAAACTCGGGGCCCTCTAAGGTTGCCAGCATCTCGGAAACTCTTACAGGGTAGCCTGCGGTCTTGACGTCTCTGCCGTAGGGCGAGGTCTGTGTAACCTGACCGGGAAGCGAGGTGGGAGCCATCTGGCCGCCCGTCATACCGTAGATTGCATTGTTTACGAAAATAATGGTGATATTCTCGTTTCTTGTTGCGGCGTGTACAGTTTCAGCCATACCGATCGAAGCCAAGTCGCCGTCGCCCTGATATGTAAAGATAACATTTTCGGGCATACAGCGCTTAAGACCAGTTGCAACGGCGGGGGCTCTGCCGTGAGCCGCCTCAACCATATCGCAGGCAAAATAATCATAAGCCATAACTGCGCAGCCAACGGGAGCAACACCGACGGTCTTGCCCTCGATGCCGAGCTCGTCGATAGCCTGAGCGACTAATCTGTGAATAATTCCGTGGGTACAGCCGGGGCAGTAATGAAACTGCGCATCTGTTAAACTCTTGGGTTTTTCAAACACTACCATTATTCATTACCTCCTGCTGTTTTCTTTATAGTTTCAAGCACCTGCTCGGGTGTTGTGATAACGCCGCCGACTCTGCTGCAAAGGTAAACTGGCTTTTTGCAGCTTGAAGCAAGCTTGACATCCTCAATCATCTGACCCATAGAAAGCTCAACGCTGATAAATGCTTTTACCTTATCGGTTACGTCTGCAATTGCTTTCTTGGGGAAGGGCCAAAGGGTGATAGGCCTTATCATACCAACCTTTATTCCCTGCTCTCTTGCGGCGATAACTGCATTTTTTGAAACTCTTGCGGTAATGCCGTAAGCTACGACGCAATACTCTGCGTCCTCCATCATAAACTCCTCGTAAAGAGCCTCGTTTTCCTCGATAGCCTTGTATCTCTCAAAACGCTCAAGGTTTGTCTGCTCGAGCTTTTCGGGAGCGAGGTAAAGCGAGTTTACGATATTATGCTCTCTCTTTTTCTGTGTACCCGTCACAGCCCAAGGCTTTTCTACCTTAAGGGTGTCAACGCTGTCGGGAAGCTCAACGGGCTCCATCATCTGACCCATAGTTCCGTCTGCAAGGAGCATTGCGGGAACTCTGTATTTATCCGAGAGGTCAAAAGCCTTTATGGTAAGGTCAGCCATTTCCTGAACCGATGCGGGAGCGAGGACTATAAGATGATAGTCGCCGTGTCCGCCGCCGCGGGTTGCCTGAAAATAGTCAGACTGCGAGGGCTGAATACCGCCAAGGCCGGGGCCGCCACGCTGAACGTTAACGATAAGCGCGGGAAGATCCGAGCCTGCAAGATAGGAAATTCCCTCCTGCTTTAAGGAAATTCCTGGGCTTGAGGACGAAGTCATAACGCGAAAACCTGCGCCTGCAACGCCGTAAACCATATTTATTGCCGAGATCTCACTCTCTGCCTGCAGGAAAACGCCACCCTCGATTTTGGGCATACGCTTTGCCATATATGCGGCAACCTCTGTCTGAGGAGTTATAGGATAGCCGAAATAGTGGCGGCAACCTGCGCGAATTGCGGCCTCGGCTATAGCCTCGTTACCTTTCATTAAAACCTTATCTGCCATTTTCTGCACCTCACTTTTCAACCGTAATTACACAGTCGGGACACATTGTTGCGCAGAATGCGCAGGCAATGCACTTGTCCTGCTCTGTAATACGTGCGGGAGAATGTCCCTTTTTGTTGATCTGATCTTTTGCGAGCTCGATTATCTTTTTTGGGCAGGCGGCAACACAAAGTCCACAGCCCTTACAAAGATCGGTTGCAAATGTAACCTTTGCCATAAGCTTTTTCTCCTATCAAAATAATTTTTCTTGCAATTTCAGTAAAAATTTGTTCGGCGCGCTGACCGCATCAAAAAGCGCCTCATTAACCGTTGTCATAACAAGCGGCAAACCCGTTTTTTCAGAGAGCTCATCCGCTTTTTCAAGCGTTTTTTCGACGTCCTCTTTAGTGGTCTCAGTGCCGATGTTTGAGTTATTGACAATGCCCGTAAACTTAAGGCCAGCCGCATTCTCAATCTCGCAGAGCGCCTCGATAGCCTCGTCAACTGTTCTCGTAAGAGGCCTGTAAAAATTTACCACAAACAACATATCGTAATTGTTTTCCTCGCGGATGTATGGGGTAAATCTGCCGAGAGCGAGTGCGCCTCGCTCGTCTCCGCCGAGGTCGATAACAACGCTTTTATCTCTCCTCTGAACGAGGCCGTAGACCTCTGAGGGAAGTGAAGGCAGGTCAACGTTACTGTTGGCAAACGGGAGAGCAACTAACTCAATTCCCGCTTTTTCGAGCTCGTTCGCGCTGTCCCTCGTGCGAAAATAGGGGTTTACGATGTCAATATCTGCAATGCTGACATCAAGTCCCTTATTTTTAAGTTCAAAGGCATAATTTACAGCAATATTGGTTTTGCCGCTGCCGTAATGCCCCGAAAAAATAGTTATTCTTTTCATTTTTGTACCTTACAGTTTATTTCTCTGTATCTTACCGCTTGTGGTTTTGGGAAGGCTATCCTTAAACACAACTACACGCGGATACTTATAGGGAGCGGTGTGCTTTTTAACGTAGTTCTGAATTTCCTTTTTAAGCTCCTCGGTTCCCTCTGTTCCCTTTGTAAGAACGATGCTTGCCTTAACTATCTGACCTCTTACCTCATCGGGAACGGCCGAAACACCGCACTCAAGAACGTAAGGAAGCTCCATAATAACGCTTTCTATCTCAAAGGGTCCTATGCGGTAGCCCGAGGACTTGATAACGTCGTCAACACGGCCGACGTACCAATAAAATCCGTCCTCATCGCGCCAGGCGAGGTCGCCTGTGTGATAATATCCGTCGTGAAGAACCTCAGCCGTCTTCTCCTCGTCGCCATAATAGCCTACAAACAGACCGCAGGGCATACCGTTTTTGACGTTTATAACGATTTCGCCCGTTTCACCCGTTGCAACGCTATTTCCGTCAGCATCCATAAGGTCAACGTCGTAAATAGGTGCAGGCTTGCCCATTGAGCCGAGCTTATGACGGGCGCCGCGCATATTGCCGATTATCATGGTGCTTTCAGATTGTCCAAAGCCCTCTAAAATCTGCAGGCCTGTTGCCTTTTCAAATTGGCGGTAGACCTCGGGGTTTAAAGCCTCGCCCGCAGTTGTCATGTGGCGGACAGAACTTAAATCGTACTTAGAAATGTCCTGCTTTACCATCATTCTGAGCATTGTGGGCGGTGCACAGAAGCTTGTGATATTGTATTTTGCAAACATGGGCAGAATCTCAGCGGCGTCAAACCTATCAAAGTCATAAACAAAGGTTGCCGCCTCGCAAAGCCATTGGCCGTAGAGCTTGCCCCACATTGCCTTTGCCCAGCCTGTGTCGGAAATGGTAAAGTGCAGGCCGTTGGGATCGGCATTGTGCCAATATTTTGCGGTGTGGAAGTGGCCAAGCGCGTACTTATAATTGTGAGCCGCAATTTTGGGATAGCCCGAGGTTCCCGAGGTAAAGAACATAAGCATTAAATCGTCACCGCCGGGGGCATCCTCGCCACGCTCGTAGCGACTGCTGAACATTGTGTACTCCTCGTCAAAGCTTCTCCAGCCATCGCGGGTGCCGTTTACTATTATCTTATGTACAAGCTCGGGGCATTTTGCCGCCGCAATATCGGCCTCTTTGGCACTCTCGCCGTCTGCGGTACAGATAATTGCGCTGATGCCTGCCGACTTAAAGCGGTACTCAAAATCGTGCTCTAAAAGCTGATTACTTGCAGGGATCGCAACAGCACCAAGCTTATTGAGGCCCAGCATCGCAAACCAAAACTGATAGTGGCGCTTTAAGACCAGCATAACGCGGTCGCCCTTCTTTATGCCTATCGACTTAAAGTAGTTGGCGCACTGGTTAGAGGCGCGGCGCATATCGTCAAATGTAAATCTTCTTTCCTTTTTATCCTGCGAGATGTGCAGCATAGCGAGCTTTTTGGGCTCTCTTTTCGCAAGCGCATCAACAAGATCAAAGGCAAAGTTGAAGTTTTCTGTATTCTTAAAGGTGATTTTTGTAGGTGTTCCGTTTTCGTTTTTCTCAACGTCTACAAAGTTTCTGTAAATTCTCTCGGCGGGGTCATCAGGCAGTTTTTCAAGCTGTGTGTGGGTCTCCTCAGAGGAAAACTCGGGGATTGGCTCGCCCGTCGGGTTTAAAACGATTGCATAGAATATACAGTCCTTGCCGTTTACCGCAATCATTCCGTGCGGAGTCGAGCTATCGAAATAGATGCTGTCACCGGGGCCGAGGACCTCTCTATGCTCGCCTATCTGAACCATAAGGTTGCCTTCAACAACGATATCGCATTCCTGACCCGAGTGGGTGGTAAGCTCGATATCCTTATGCTGAGACTCCTCATCGTAGGCACTGCAAACGTAAAGCGGCTCGGCAATTCTGTTCTGAAAAGCGTAAGCCATATTATAATAGGTCATACCGTGGGCGTTGGCGATCTCCTGCCCCGCTCCCTGCCTTGTAACAGTATAGGAACGCAGGGTGGGGCTATGGCCCTCGATAATATCGGTTACGTTAACGCCGAGAGCAAGAGCGCACCTATAGATAAAGGCAAAGTTAAGGTCGCTTTTTCCCGACTCGCACTCAATATATTCCTCGATAGAAACGTCGGTTTTGACAGCCATTTCGGCAGGTGTGAGTCCCACGATTTCGCGAAGCTCCTTTATTCTTCCTGCCATTTCCCTGATCTTAAAATCAAGACCTGTTATCTGTTTCATACTTCCATCTCCAATTCCTGAGGCAAAAAAACACTCGCCCCAAAGTTGTAGCTTTGAGACGAGTGCTAAAATTTACACCCGCGGTACCACTCAAATTGCAGTAAAAACTGCCACTCAGGGTCCAATAACCCTTATGCCTTTACGCAGCAATCACGGAAAGGTTCTACTCGCCTTACGGCTTTCTTCCTTTCGGCTCGGAAGCTACAAATGCAAAAACTGTGTTTGATGGACTTTCACCCGCCGCCATCTCTCTGAAAAGCATATTTTTGCACACTCTTCGTCAGTGCCTTTGTTTAAGTTAGTATATCACAACTTTGGTTATATGTCAATAGAATATAACCGTTTTTTAGAGCTTATTGCGCTGAATTTTTCCGCTGATGGTCTTGGGGAGCTCGTCGCAGAACACGACTACACGGGGATATTTATAAGGTGCAGTGTGCTCCTTAACGTAATTCTGGATCTCTTTCTTAAGCTCGTCGGTGCCTACAGTTCCCTTTGTAAGAACGATGCTTGCCTTAACGACCTGACCTCTTACCTCGTCGGGAACGGCCGAAACGCCGCACTCAACAACGTAGGGCAGTTCCATAATGACACTTTCAATCTCAAAGGGTCCGATACGGTAGCCCGACGATTTGATGACATCGTCTACGCGGCTAACGTACCAGAAATATCCGTCCTCATCTCGCCAAGCGGTGTCGCCTGTATGGTAGACATCATCGTGCCAAGCGTCGTGAGTTTTCTCATTGTCAAGGTAGTACTCTTTAAAGAGGCCGCAGGGGATACTCTTATCTGTATGGATAACGATTTCACCGACCTCACCGGTTGCAACGCTGTTGCCCTCACTATCTACGATGTCAAGGTCAAACTGAGGCGATGCCTTACCCATAGAGCCGATTTTGGGAGTTGTGCCGTAGAGGTTTGCGATAGCAAGGGTGGTTTCGGTCTGGCCGAAGCCTTCCATGATCTCAAGGCCTGTTGCCGCCTTAAACTGCTTAAAGACCTCGGGATTTAAGGCCTCACCCGCAGTTGTCATGTGGTGAATGGAGCTTAAGTCATATTTAGAAAGGTCGCCGCGGATAAGCATACGCAGCATTGTGGGCGGCGCGCAGAAGGTTGTGATGTTGTACTTTGCGAACATCGGAAGAATGTCATTTTCATCAAATCTATCAAAGTCATAGACAAAGACAGCGCCCTCGCAGAGCCACTGGCCGTAAAGCTTGCCCCAAAGGCTCTTGCCCCAGCCTGTGTCCGAGATGGTGAGGTGAAGTCCGTCCCTCTCGCAGCAATGCCAATATTTTGCGGTTACAAAATGGCCGAGCGCGTAGGTGTGCTTATGTGCGGCCATTTTGGGATTTCCCGTTGTTCCCGAGGTGAAGAACATAAGTGCAGTTTCGTCGCCTGCCGAAAAGTCCTCAGGTTTTTCGAACTTGCGGGAGAAGAGCTTAAACTCCTCGTCAAAATCGTGCCAGCCGTCCTTCTTGCCGCCCACAAGCACCTTTGTTGTAACCTGAGGGCATTTTTCTGCGGCAGCGGCGGCTATATCGGCGGTATCGCCGTCGGCGGTGCAGACGATAGCAGAAACGCCTGCGGCATTATAACGGTACTCAAAATCGTGTTCTTTGAGCTGGTTGGTTGCAGGGATCGCAACTGCGCCGATCTTGTGAAGCGCGACCATTGCAAACCAGAACTGATAGTGGCGCTTTAAAACAAGCATTACCTTATCGCCGCGCTTGATTCCCAGCGAGGTGAAATAGTTCGCGGTCTGGCTGGAATAGTGCTTGATATCTCTGAAGGTAAAGCGGCGCTCAGTCTTGTTCTTATCAAGGTGGAGCATAGCCAGCTTGTCGGGATATTTATTTGCAATCTCATCGACGATGTCAAAGCCGAAGTTAAAGACGTCGGTATTTTTAAACTCGATATTTTTAAGGGCTCCGCGCTCGTCCTCCTCAGTTTTTACGAACTTCTCGCAAACAAGAGGCTCGGACTTTTTGGCGGTGACGATACTCTGGCGGACTGTTTCTTCCTTGGTATCCTCACCGGGAAGAACAACTGCGCAGAAAATGCACTCCTTGCCGTCTACCGCGATCATACCGTGAGGTGTAGAGGAGTCGTAATAGATGCTGTCGCCTTCCTCAAGAATTTCGGTGTGGTTGCCGATCTGAACCTTAAGCTTTCCGCTTATAACAAGGTCAAATTCCTGACCGCTGTGGGTAGCCAAGTGGATAGGTTTATTCTGCTGAGCAGGGTCGTACTCATATCTGACCCAATAGGGCTCAGCAATCTTATTTCTGAACTTAGGAGCGAGGTTTGCAATGTTGATGCCCTCCTCCTTGGCAGTCTGCTGACCGCCGCCTCTTCTTGTAACGGTATAGGAAGTAAGTCTTGCGCTGGTTGCACCCTCAAGAAGATCGGACATACCGATGCCGAAAACCTGAGCACATTTATGGATAAATGAGAAAGGAAAGTCCAGCATACCTGCTTCGAGCTTAATATATGTATCAAGCTGAGTCTCGGTTTTCTCTGCCATCTCAGCCTCTGTGTAGCCCGCAATCAGTCGCATCTCGCGAATTCGCATCGCCACCTCATACATCTTCTCGTTAGTAACAGTTGACATTTTAATTCCTCCTTAAATAGAATTTAAAAAATAAAACCCGCCTCAAAGTTTTAGCTTTGAGACGGGTGTAATTTACACTCGCGGTACCACTCAAATTGCAGTAAAACTGCCACTCAGGGTCTATCAACCCTTATGCCTTTACGCAGCAATCACGGGAAGTATCTACTAACCTTACGGGTTTCGGGCTTCCGGCTCAGAAGTGATGGGTTTTTGAGGTTTTTGCTATCGGCTTTCACCTGCCGCCGACTCTCTGAAAGCAAAAGAACCAAACCGTCTTCGTCATAGCCTTTTTTAAAAAGTATGCCTCATTATAGCACGGCGTTTTTTCTCTGTCAAGTATTTTTTAAAAAAATTTACAAAGTTGCCGCCATAACTGCTTTGATGGTGTGCATACGGTTTTCAGCCTCGTCAAAAACTATCGACTTATCGCTCTCGAAAACCTCGTTTGTAACCTCTAAGCAGTCAAGCCCGTACTTTTCATAAACCTCTCTGCCGATGGTGGTTTCAAGGTCGTGGAATGCGGGCAGGCAGTGCATAAAGCGGCACTGCTCTCCTGCGGCCTCCATAAGCTCGGTCGTAACCTGATAAGGAGAGAGTTCTTTTATTCTTTCCTCCCAGACCTCGCTCGGCTCGCCCATCGAGACCCATACGTCAGTATAAATAACGTGAGCGCCCCTTACGGCGTCAAGAGGATCTTCGTTAAACTCCAAGACTGCGCCCGTTTCCTTTGCGACAGCCTCGCAGGCTGCAACAAGCTCGGCATCGGGGAAATATTTTTTGGGAGCACAGGCTACAAAGTGCATACCCATTTTTGCGCAGCCTACCATAAGCGAGTTGCCCATATTGTATCTGGCATCACCCATATAGACGAGCTTTTTACCCTTTAAAGCACCGAAATGCTCCTTTATAGTTAAAAAGTCAGCAAGGATCTGAGTGGGGTGAAACTCATTGGTAAGACCGTTCCAGACGGGAACACCCGCGTACTTTGCAAGCTCCTCAACCTTTTCCTGACCGAAGCCACGGTACTCAATTCCGTCAAACATTCTGCCAAGTACCCTTGCGGTATCGGCAATACTCTCTTTCTTGCCCATCTGCGAGCCTTGAGGTCCGAGATAGACGGGGTTCATACCGAGGTCTGCCGCTGCAACCTCAAAGGCGCAACGTGTTCTTGTGCTGTCCTTTTCAAAAAGCAGGGCAACGCTCTTTCCCTCGCAAATTCTGTGAGAGATTCCCGCCTTTTTCTGCTTTTTAAGGTTTGAAGCGTATTTAAGAAGATAGTTTATCTCCTCGGGGGTAAAGTCCAGAAGTTTTAAGAAATTTTTTCCCTTTAAATTCATATCAGTTTAGTCCTCGCTTTCAGCACAAACGCTTTTTATAATTTCTACAGCCTCTTTTAAAACATCCATGGGGATATTGAGCGCAGGAAGAAGTCTTACCTTGTCCTTAGCGGTAAGGCAAAGGACGCCTTTTTCAATGCACTTTTTAACAACCTCGGCGGCGGGCTTCTCGGTCTTTATGCCGACCATAAGTCCCATTCCGCTGACACCCGTAACGCCTTTAGCGCCATTAAAACTATCGAAAATAAATTTGCTCTTTTCCTTAACCTCGGCTAAAAGCTTATCGTCAATTCTTTTTAAAATGCTCATTGCGCCTGCACAACAAACGGGGTTTCCGCCAAATGTCGAGCCGTGCTCGCCTGCCTTAAGGGTAAACTCGGTCTTCTCGCCGAAGATGATTGCTCCTAAGGGGAGCCCTCCGCCTATTCCCTTTGCAGTCGTAATGATGTCGGGCTCAATGCCGTAATTCATATAGGCGTAAAGCTCGCCGGTTCTGCCGTTGCCGGTCTGAACCTCGTCGATTATCAAAAGAATGTCGTTTTCCTTTGCAAACTCGGCGGTCTTTTTAACAAAATCTGCCTCCATTGCGATAACGCCACCCTCGCCTTGAATCATTTCCATCATAATAGCGGCGGTTTTATTGTTTAAAGCGATCTCTTTTAGGGCTTCAAAATCGTTTGCAGGGGCGTGAACAAAGCCTCTCGTCAGCGGCTGGAACAGCTCGTGATAGTGGTCCTGACCCGTTGCGGCAAGGGTTGTTATTGTTCTGCCGTGAAAGCTGTTTTTAAGGGTTACTATGGTATAGTAATCCTCGCCCTTTTTCTCGGCGGCATACTTTCTCGCAGTTTTTATAGCGCCCTCGTTAGCCTCTGCGCCCGAGTTGCAGAAAAAGACCTTTTTCATTCCCGTTTTGTTGCAGATAAGCTCTGCAAGTGCGGCGCAAGGCTCGGTGTAGTAGAGGTTTGAGGTGTGCTGAAGCCTACTAAGCTGGGCGGTTACCGCCTCTTTCCACTCGTCATCGGCAATACCAAAGGCGGTAACGCCGATGCCTGTTCCCATATCTATATATCTTTTGCCGTCCTTATCAAAAACCTCACTGCCCTTTCCCGAAATGAGCTCAACGGGAAAACGGGCATAGGTATTTGCAACGTACTGTTTATCCTGCTCTTTAAGGTTACTCATTTTTTCCTCCGGTTACCATGGTTCCTGCACCCTCGTCGGTTAAAAGCTCCATCAGAATGGAGTGGGGAACTCTGCCGTCCATAATAATAACGTTTTTAACACCCTCACGGATAGCCTCGATGCAACACTCCACCTTGGGAATCATACCGCCCGAAACGATGCCGTCCTCGTAAAGCTTTTTAGCCTCGTCACAGGTTACCTCTGCGATAAGGGTCGAGGGGTCGTCCTTATCTCTTAAAATGCCCGCAATATCGGTCATCATAATAAGACGCTCGGCGCCCAGCGCACCTGCGATATAAGCCGCTGCAGTGTCGCCGTTTATGTTGTACGTATTGCCCTGCCTATCGCAACCGACGGTTGAGATGACGGGGATATAGTTTTTCTCAAGCAGGTCAATTACCGGCTTGATATGTATCTTTTTGATTGAGCCGACGTAGCCGAGTCTTTCGTCCTTCATTTCGGACTCGATAAGTCTGCCGTCCATACCCGAGATGCCCATTGCCTTGCCGCCCTTCATTTCAAGAAGGTTTACAAGGGTCTTATTGACCTTACCTGCAAGCACCATCTGAACAATATCGACAGTTTCCTTATCGGTAACACGCAGTCCGTCAACAAACTCGGCCTTTTTGCCGAGCCTTTGCATAAGGTCGTTAATCTCGGGGCCGCCGCCGTGAACAAGCACTATCTTAACGCCGATAAGCCAGAGAAGAACGATATCCTCCATAACCTGCTGCTTTAGATGCTCGTCAATCATAGCATTGCCGCCGTACTTGACTACAACTATCTTGCCTGTGTATCTCTTGATATATGGCAGAGCCGCGGTTAAGACTTCGGCACGCTCTGCATTTGAAAAAACGTTTTCCATCTCTCTACCTCTTTTAAGTACGATAATCCCCGTTTATCTTTACGTAATCATAGGTAAGGTCGCAGCCCCAAGCGGTTGCATCTCCGTTTCCATCACCTACAGAAACTATAATTTCAATTTCCTTTTCGAGCAGAATTTCCTTTGCCTTGTCCTCAGAAAAGTCGATACCCGCTCCGTTTTCGCAAACTGCAATCTCGCCCTTTGCACTCTTAAAGCTTACGAAAACCTTGGAAACGTCAACGTCGGCCCCGCTGTAGCCTATGGCGCAGAGGATTCTGCCCCAGTTAGCGTCAGCGCCGAACATTGCCGCCTTTAAGAGACTCGAGCAGATAATGCTCTTCGCAACCGTTTTGGCGGTCGCGGTGTCCTTGGCGCCGCTTACCTTGCACTCCAAAAGCTTGGTAGCTCCCTCGCCGTCCCCTGCAATCATTCTGCAGAGGTAGACGGTTACGGTGTTAAGCGCCCTCATAAAGGTTGCAAACTGCTCGCCCTCGTGAGTTATCTCGGGGTTTTCGGCAAGTCCGTTCGCAAGGACTGTTACCATATCGTTTGTAGAGGTGTCGCCGTCAACGCTTACCATGTTAAAGGTGTCGGCAATATCTGTTGAGAGTGCCTTTTTAAGCATATCGGGAGAAATTGCGGCGTCGGTTGTAATAAAGACCAGCATTGTTGCCATATTGGGATGGATCATTCCGCTGCCCTTGGCAATACCGCCGATTCGGCAGGTTTTTCCGCCCAGCTCAAACTCGACCGCTATCTCCTTTTTAACTGTGTCGGTGGTCATAATACCTTCAGCCGCGCTGTCCCCGCCGTCCTTTGAAAGACCTGCTTTTAAAGGCTCAATGCCTGCCGCAATAGGCTCCAAATTTAAGGGCTGACCGATAACACCGGTTGATGCAACAACGATATCGTCGGCCGAAATGCCAAGAGCAGAGGCCGTCATAGCACTCATTTTTTCGGCAATCTCGACTCCGTCGGCATTGCAGGTGTTGGCGTTTCCGCTGTTGCAGATTACCGCTTGTGCCTTGCCGTTTTCAAGGTGCGCCTTAGTAACCAAAAGCGGCGCGCCCTTTACTAAGTTTGTTGTATAGACTGCCGCGGCATTTGCCTGCACCTCGCTGAAAATGAGCGCCAGATCCTTTTTGGTGCGGTTTTTGCGGATTCCGCAGTGAACGCCGCTTGCAGTAAATCCCTTTGCGGCGCAAACGCCGCCGGAAATAATCTTCATCATAGGTTTCCTCCGTTAAAATACAAGTCCTGTTTTTTCATCTATACCGAGCAGAATATTCATATTCTGAATTGCGGCGCCCGAAGCACCCTTGCCGAGATTATCAAATCGGCTGACGAGCACTATTCGCTCCTCGTTTCCGCAAACAGTTATTTGCATATCGTCCCTACCGCTATATGCCGCCGCAGACAAAAATCCGTCCTCGTCGGCATTTTCACAAAACAAAACAAGCCCGCTTTTATAATACTCTTTATAGCATTCCTGAATATCCTTAAGACTACCGTTTATCTCATCTTTGAAAAGCGAAACCGTTACCTGCATTCCGCTGTAAAAGGGAGCAACTATGGGGCAAAAACTCGGCGTGCTCTCGAGTGAGCAGACCGCCTTCATTTCCTTTAAATGCTTGTGGCTTTGGGAAAGGCCGTACATTCTCGGAGCATTAAGCAGAGGATTTCTCTGTTCGCTTTCATACTCGGCGATCATCTTTTTGCCGCCGCCCGAATAGCCCGTCAGTGACACACAATCGAGCCTTTGGCTTTTATCTAAAATGCCGCACCTTACAAGAGGCTCTACAAGTGCGATAAAGCCGCTGGCGTGACAGCCTGGGTTTGCAATCCTTTTAGATTTTGCAATTTTTTCCCTCTGACCCGAAAGCTCGGCAAAACCGTAATCAAAATCTTCCGCAGTTCTATGCGCCGTTGAAGTGTCGATAATTGCGGTGTTTTTATTTTCTACAAATCCGACCGCCTCGACCGCCGCCGCATCAGGCAGGCAGAGAAAGGCTATGTCAGCGCTGTTAATCGCTTCTTTACGGGCATCGGCATCCTTTCGTTTTTCCTCGCTCAAAGTAATGAGTGAAAGGTCGCGTCTTTCAGAAAGGCGCTCGAAAATTCTCAGACCCGTTGTGCCGACACTACCATCTATAAATACCTTGGTCATTGCACGTTCCTCTTTTTTGAATAAATATTCATCCATTTTAACTACAATACAAAATATTATAAGCCTTGCCTCTGCTTTTGTCAAGCAAAACCTGCTGATTTTATTACCTTATTTGCAAGTTTTTTAGTTTTATGCAAATATAGTGAATAAATACACATAAATTGGTGAATATTTCGCAATATTATTCATAACTCCACAAAAACGGTGCAGGAAATCCTGCACCGTTTCTAAAGTTCAAAACCAATTTTTCGAGCAAAATCCGCCCATTTTTCAAACTCAAAGCAGAGGGTGTCTTTTCTGTGGCTGTCGCTTGACATAATGACCTTGCCGCCGCTACTGTAAATGCACCTTAAAATATCCTCGCAGGGATACGGGGTAGACCTATATCCTCTTGAAATAGCGCCTGTGTTTATTTCAAATGGCTTGCCGCTCTTTACAAGAGCCTTGACTGCCTTGGTGTAAGCCGCTACGTATCTCGGGTGCTTTTCGTCAAAAAGGCTGCCGTCCTCATTAAACTTGCGGATAAGGTCAAGGTGTCCTATTATATCAGCTCCCGTTTTCTCGACTACCTTGGCTTCCTCATCGTAATACCACTCGGCAAAGGAGTAAAAATCGCCGCCGAAGCTCCTATTTACAGCGTTGAGCAGTACCTCTTTTGTAAGATCGAGCGGAATGAACTCCTCACCGATTTTCACATAATGCACCGAGCCGATTACATAGTCAAAGTCTTTATCGGCAGGCTCGCTGTAGATATCCTGCTCAATTCCGCAGAGTATTTTTATCTTATCCTTGTACTTTTCCTTAAGCCTTGCGACCTCTTTTTTATACTGTTCAATCGCCGCAGGATTATCGTAAACGTCAAGGTCGAACTCGGCAAAGGAATGCATAGAAAATCCGATAGTATCCATACCCTTTTCTATGGCAGAAAGCACCATTTCCTCGGGGCTGTCCTTACCGTCACAGAAAGAGGTGTGGGTGTGAAAATCACTTAAGATCATTTTGTCATTTTCTCCTGCTTTACCTTGTGGTCAATAACGTGACGGGAAGCGAGCTCAGCGTGAATATCCTCAAGCGAGATGCCCATTTCGATCATAAGCACCATAACGTGATAGGTTAAATCGGCAATTTCGTAAATAGTTTCCTTTTTATCGTCAGCCTTTGCCGCGATGATAACCTCGGTGTTCTCCTCGCCGACTTTTTTGAGAATCTTATCTATTCCCTTTTCAAAAAGATAGGTTGTATAGGACCCTTCTTTTTTGTCCGTCTTTCTGCCGCGAATAAGCTCCATGAGCGCTTCAAGCGAAAAGACGGTGTTTTCATCACTCTCGTAAATTACGTTTTCAAAGCAGGACTGTGTTCCCAAGTGACAGGCAGGCCCGTCGGGCTTTACTGCAACCTTTAAGGCGTCCTTATCGCAGTCGGCAGTTATCGAAACGACGTGCTGGTAGTTTCCGCTGGTTTCACCTTTGAGCCAAAGCTCATTTCTTGAGCGGCTCCAGAAGCAAGTAAGCCCCTTTTCCATAGAAATTTTAAGGCTTTCCTTGTTCATATAAGCGAGGGTTAGTAGCTTATTTGAGTCCGCATCGACCACTACTGCGGGGATAAGACCGTTACTATCAAATTTAAGTTCATCAATGTTTATCATAAGTATTCTCCTTAAAGCCTTACGGGAATGTTATTTTTCTCAAGCTCTTTTTTTAGGTCGCTTATCTTTACCTCACCGAAATGGAAGATAGAGGCGGCAAGCCCTGCGTCAACCTTGGGCAGCGCCTTAAAAAGTGTTGTAAAGTCGTCTATTTTGCCCGCTCCGCCCGAGGCAATAACGGGAACCGAAACCGCCGAGCAGACTGCATCGAGCATCTCTAAATCGAAGCCACCCTTAACTCCGTCGGTATCAATAGAATTGACAACTATCTCGCCTGCGCCCTCTCCGACACATCTCTTTATCCACTCGATAGCCTCCATACCCGTGTTTTCCCTGCCGCCCTTTGCAAAGACGCGGAAAACTCCGTCCACCCTTTTTATATCAGCAGAAAGTACGACACACTGGTCGCCATAGCGTTTAGCCGCCTCTGAAACGAGGCTGGGATTTCTGATGGCTCCCGAGTTTACGCTGACCTTGTCTGCGCCGCATTTTAATACCCTGTCAAAATCATCGAGGGTGTTTATGCCGCCGCCGACGGTGAGCGGAATGAATATGGTTTTGGCAACCTCGGTTAAGATGTCGGTAAACAGCTCTCTACCCTCTGCCGAGGCGGTTATATCGTAAAAAACAAGCTCGTCTGCGCCGTTTTCGCTATAATAGGCGGCAAGCTCGACAGGGGAGGAAACGTCGTTAAGCCCCTCAAAATTTACCCCTTTGACCACCCTGCCGTTTTTAACGTCAAGGCAGGGAATTATTCTTTTGGTAATCATTTTGCCTCCTCTATGGCCTCTTTGAGATCTATTGCGCCGACGTAATAGGCCTTGCCTATAATTGCGCCGTAAAGCTTCTGCTTTGCAAGCCTTTTAACATCGTCGATAGACGAAACTCCGCCCGATGCGATTATATCAAGGCTGAATTTTTCTGACATTTCTTTATAAAGCGCGTGGTTTGTGCCCTGCATGGCGCCGTCCTTTGAAATGTCGGTGCAGATAACGGTTTTTACGCCGAGCTTTTCAAGCTTTTTGCAAAACTCCATAGCGTCAAGCTCGCTTTTTTCAAGCCAGCCGTGGATGGCAACCTTGCCGTCCTTAATATCAACGCCGACAGCGATCCGCCCGCCGTATTTTTCGACTGCCTCTTTTAAAAACGCCTCGTCCTTTACAGCAGCAGTGCCGAGTATTACTCTGTCAATGCCTGCATCAAGGTATTTTGAAACGGTTTCCACATCTCTTATTCCGCCGCCGACCTCGGTAAAAAGTGAGGTCTCAAGAGCGATTTTTTTAACGGTTTCGATGTTGGGGGTCTCGCCGCTTTTTGCACCCTCAAGGTCTACCATATGAATACAGGTGGCGCCCGCGCTCTCAAAGTCACGTGCAACTTCTATGGGGTTTTCGCTATAGACCGTCATCTGAGTATAGTCGCCTTTAAAAAGGCGCACCGCCTTGCCCTCAAACAAATCTATTGCCGGGAAGATAAGCATTTTTAATTCTCCTTTTCGCAAAAAGCGCGCAAAATATTAAGCCCGACCTTGCCGCTTTTCTCGGGGTGAAACTGGCAACCGAAAACGTTGCCCTTTGCTACCGCCGCAGTAAGCGGCGCACCGTACTCAGAGGTTGCGATAACGCTCTCCTCGCAGTTTGTAGCATAGAACGAGTGAACAAAATAAACGTGGTCGCCGTTATTTATATACTTAAACAAAGGGTTTTCTTTTGTAAAGTCAAGGGCGTTCCAGCCAATGTGGGGAATCTTAAGGTCAGCGGGTATAGCGTCTGAAATGGGGCGAATTTCGCCCGAGATGAGCCCAAGCCCCTCGTGCTCGCCGTACTCAAAGCTTTTATCCAAAAGCAGCTGCATTCCAAGGCAGATGCCGAGTAGGTGCTTACCCTCTTTTGTCTGCTGTTTTATAAAATCGGCAAGGCCGCTTTTCTGAAGCTTTTTTGCGGCATCACCGAATGCGCCGACGCCGGGTAGGATAATTCTGTCCGCCGAGGCAAGCACCTCTTTATCGTCGGTCACGACCGATTTTACCCCCAGAAAATCAAGGGAGCTTTTTAAGGAAAAGAGGTTTCCCACGCCGTAATCTATAATGGCAACCATTAGAGAACTCCCTTCGTTGAGGGTATCTCATTTTCAAAGCCCTCTTCAATGGCGCAGGCCGCTTTTATAGCTCTTGCCGCCGCCTTAAACGAGCCTTCTATTATGTGATGCGAGTTACTTCCCGCAAGCTGCTTTAAATGTAGGGTGCAGGCGGAATTTCGCACAAATGCAAGCCAGAACTCCTCGTTAAGCTCGGTGTCAAAGGTTCCTATCTGCTCGGCAGGTATTTTTTCGTCAAAGCCGAGATATTCTCTGCCCGAAAAGTCTATTGCCGCAAGGATAAGAGTCTCGTCCATAGGGATAGCGGCAGAGCCATAACGGCAGATGCCCTTTTTATCACCAAGAGCCTCTTTAAAGGCCATACCAAGACAGATGCCGATGTCCTCAACTGTGTGGTGGTCATCGACCTGAGTGTCTCCCTTGCAGGTGACCTCTAAATCAAACCTGCCGTGCTTTGCAAAAAGGGTGAGCATATGGTCAAGAAATCCGCAACCGCTGTCAATGGTGCTGTTTCCCTTTCCGTCAACATTGAGCTTAAGCTTTATATCGGTCTCCGCGGTTTTGCGGTTTATCTCTGCTACTCTCATTTTGTTTCCTCCAAAATTTCTTTTAAGGCAGAAAGCAGTGTTTTAAGCTGCTCTTGTGTTCCTATGGTAATTCTGAGATAGGGCGAGATGCGCTCCTTTTCAAACTGGCGTACCAAAATCCCCTTTTCCTTGAGTTTCAAATAGGTTTCCCTGCCGCCAAGGCGCTCATTTTTTGCAAAAACAAAGTTTGCAAGCGATGGAAGAGTTTCATATCCAAGCTTTTCAAGCTCAAAAACAAACCACTCGCGGTTTTCGGCAATCTTTTTGCAGTTATCTTTAGTGTACTCCTCGTCGCAAAGCACGCCGTAGCCTGCCGCTAAGGTCATAGAATTTACGTTATAGGGGTTTGTGGAATATCTGATGGTATTAAGGTCAGAAATTACAGCTTCACTCGCTATGCCGAAGCCGAGCCTTGCGCCCGCCATCGAGCGAGATTTTGAAAAGGTCTGTGTAACCAAAAGGTTGTCAAACTCTTTTACAAGCTGTACTGCACTCTCGGCACCAAAATCAACGTAAGCCTCGTCGATAACAACTATGTTATCAGGGTTGTTTTTAAGAATTTCGGCAACTTGATTTTTGGAAAGCGCCATACCCGTCGGGGCGTTGGGATTTGCGATAAAAATGGTCTTGCCGAGGTTAAAATAGTCGGTTATATCAATCGAGAAATCCTCTTTTAAGGGGATAAGCTCATACGGAACGTTGTTAACGTCGGCAAAAACGGGATAAAAGCCATAGGTTATATCAGCAAATGCGGCGGGGGTATTCTCGTCGCAATAGGCCATAAAGGCAAAGTTAAGAATCTCGTCCGAGCCGTTTGTTGCGATAACCTGAGTCGGCTTAACACCAAAGGTTTCTGCAAGCTTGTCCCTGAGCATCTTACACTCGGGGTCGCTGTAAAGCTGAAGCTTTTTTGCCGCCTCAGCCGCTATTTCCTGCGCCTTTAATGAGGGCGGAAAGGGAGATTCGTTTGTGTTAAGCTTTACGTACTGCATATCCTTGGGCTGCTCCCCAGGGGTATACGGCACAAGCTTTTTGTATTTTGCGCTTAAAAATCTGCTCATTTTTCCTCCTCAAAGCGAATAGTGGCACTTTTTGCATGCGCCGTAAGTCCCTCTTTTGTTGCAAATAAGGCAACCTCGTCGGCCACTTCCTTAAGAGCATCGCGGCTATAATAGGTAAACTGTGTTTTCTTTACAAAGTCGTCAACCGAGAGCGGACTTGAAAATTTTGCAGTTCCGCTGGTTGGCAGAGTATGGTTGGGACCTGCGTAGTAATCACCCAGCGCCTCGGGGCAGTTTCTGCCCATAAATATCGAGCCCGCGTGGCGAATTTTATCGAGGTACTTAAACGGCTCGTCAACGCAAAGCTCCAGATGCTCGGGAGCTATCTCGTTGGCAATTTCTATAACTTTTATAAGGCCTGCGGCGACTATAATTTTGCCGTTATTGTCAATAGACTTTCTTGCAATTTCAGCTCGCTCTAAAAGCGGAATTTGTCTTTCAAGCTCACTCGACACGGCATTTGCAAGCTCAATAGAATCGGTTACCAAAACGGCACTTGCATTAACGTCGTGCTCAGCCTGCGAGAGCAGATCTGCGGCAACGCACTTAGCATCCGAAGCCCCGTCTGCAACAACCAAAATTTCGCTCGGGCCTGCAATCATATCTATCGAAACCTGACCGAAAACCTGCCTTTTTGCCTCGGCAACAAAGGCATTTCCGGGGCCGACTATCTTATCGACCTTGGGGATACTTTCTGTTCCATAGGCTAGAGCGGCAATGGCCTGCGCTCCGCCAACCTTGAATATCTTATCAACGCCTGCAACAGATGCCGCCGCCAGAATAGCGGGGTTAATCTTGCCGTTTTTGCTCGGCGGGGTTACCATAACGACCTCTGGGCAGCCCGCAATCTTTGCAGGAATGGCATCCATCAAAACGGTGGAAGGGTATGCCGCAGTTCCGCCCGGAACGTAAAGACCCGCTCTGTCAACAGGGGTAATCTTCTGACCGATGACGATGCCGTTTTCTTTCTCTATTGAAAAGCCCTCGCGCACCTGCATTTTGTGAAAGGTGCGGATATTTTCGGCGGCTTTTTTAAGTATCTCCAAAAACTTTGGTTCTACGGCCGCCACCGCCTCGTCAATTTCCTCTTTGGAAACCTGCAGAGTTTTAAGCTCTGCGCCGTCAAACTTTTTGCAGTAGTCAAGAACAGCGCTGTCGCCGTTTTCCCTGACGTTTTTTATAATATCGGAAACTATATCCTCAACGCTTGTCTGAGGAACGAAGCGGGAGAAGATTTCGTCGTTTGAAACCTCGCCGTATTTTAAAATTTTAATCATTTTTATCCTCCGTCTGCTCTGACAGACCCTTTACAATTCTCTCGATAGGCTCGCTCTTGAACTTAAAGTTTGCCTTGTTCGCAATAAGCCTTGCGCTGATGGGAACAACGTCCTCAATAACCTCGAGATTATTCTCTTTGAGAGTAGTTCCCGTTTCGACTATATCGACAATTACATCGGAAAGGTTTAAAATCGGCGCAATTTCGATAGAGCCGTTTAGGTGAATTATATCAATATCCCTGCCCTGTGCGGCATAGTGATTTTTTGCGATATTTGCAAACTTTGTTGCAACTCTAAGAGTTTTTCTTGTATCGTCGCGAAAGCCTTTTTTTGCCGCGACTGCCATTTTACAGATGCCGATACTTAAGTCAAAAAGCTCGTAAACGTCGGGCTGGTATTCAAGCAAAATATCCTTACCTGCAACGCCGATATCAGCCGCGCCGCGCTCTACATAAATAGCAACGTCCGACGGCTTTACCCAGAAATAGCGAACGCCTACCTTTTCATTTTCAAAGATAAGCTTACGGCTGTTTTCCTTAATCGACGGGCATTCAAAGCCCGCCTTTTCAAACATCGCGTAAACCTTTTCGCCAAGCCTTCCTTTAGGCAGGGCAACATTTAACATATCCAATTTTTGCCCTCCTTTTTAGGCAAGAGTTATCTTTTCTCTGTATCTTAATTTTTCGGGTATGCTCTTTACCGCGAGAACGGTTTTGCCCTCTCCCGAAATTTTGCGCACTAACTGTCCGACCTCGTCGGCAGAGGTGTTCTGGCTGTAAACAACGACTGTATCAACGTCAAAATCCTCAGCATTATCAGAAAGCGGGGAGAGCATATCAAGATAGACCGCAAAGCCTATCGCTCCTGCTTTTTTGTTCATTCTCTGCATAAGGTTGTCGTACTGGCCGCCCGAAAGCACGCCGTCAGACACGCCGCTCACAAAACCCTTAAATACAATTCCGTTATAATACTTCATATCGTTTATAACCGAGAAATCTATGCTTATAATATCACCATAGCCGTTTTTCTCGGCCTGCTCGGTAACGAGCGAAAGGGTGCTAAGAGCGTCCTTTGAAACATAATCTCCTACAAGCTCGCAAAGCGCAGGAAGCACCTTTTTAGGCGAGCCGTGTATAGAGATAAGCTTTTTAAGAATGTCAATTTTATCATCAGAAACGCCGCAGCTTTTGCAAAGAGCGCTCGCCTCATGAACGTTCTTTTCGCCAAAGGCGCGAAGTATCTCCTTTTTATTCTCAGCATCTATTCCAAAGGCGTGGGCAAGCTCTGAAACTATTCCGATATGCGAAACGTCCAGCACGCAGTTGTCCGAAACGCTTTTAAGGCTGGCGGCGGCAAGGGAAACCACCTCGCAGATGCAGTAAGAGTCAACATCTCCGATGCACTCAAGGCCAAGCTGCCTTATCTCCTTATAGGCGTGGGTCGGGCCCGATACTCTGTAAACATTCTCGTCGTAATAAACCTTTTTGATACCCTCTCCCGTTTTGCTGTTTTTTATGATGGAAAGGGTAACGTCAGGCTTTAGCGCCATAAGCTTGCCGTTTGTGTCGGTAAAGGTTATAACGCTGTCTGAAATGAGAAAGTCTTTATTACGGACATACAGATCGTACTGCTCAAACTTGCTCATTTTATATTGGGAATAGCCGTATTTTCGGTAAAGCGAGCCGAGCCGCAGAGCCGAAAGCTCCTCCCCTTCAAACACAAGGTTTTTGATCTCCATTTTAATCCTCCGACTCCCCGAGCTTCTCGATAGCTAAGCGGTAGCCGCCGCTACCATATTCAAGGCACTTGTTGACACGGCTTATAGTAGCGGTACTTACGCCCGTTTGCTTGGTTATCTCAAGATAGTTTTTATTCTGGCTAAGTAATCTGGCAACCTCTAATCTCTGGGAAATGTCAATAATTTCCTTTATAGTACAAAGGTCCTCCATAAGAGCATAGCACTCCTCTTCGGTTGTAACCCTTGCCAGCGCCTTGATAAGTCTATCGGTAGCCTCTGTATGCCAATTATTCATAACTGCACCTCTTTGCATTATTTGTATAGATTTTACCACTTTAGCGTGTTAAAGTCAATAGTAATATCATTATTTTTTACATTAAAACGGCCGTTTTTTGCAATACTATATGTAACCTAAAGGAAGGTGAAAAAATGAGCCTTAAAAAACGGCAAAAACGAGCCTTGATTTTGGCAAAAAACATTGTTTTGACTATCATCGGCACGCTAACACTTGCTTTCGGCAGTTCGATTTTTATAATCCCCTTTGACCTTGTTTGCGGCGGGGTTACCGGCACGGCAATCGTCTTAAACCGACTGCTGAAAATCGAGGCTTTAAGCGTTTCGACCCTTATAACGATATTGACATGGGCGTTATTTTTTGTAGGGCTTTTTGTTTTGGGGCGTTCGTTTGCCTTAAAAACTCTTTTGTCCTCGATAATCTATCCTATTGGGATAAGCTTTTTTTCGAGATTTACCGAGCCCGACTTTTTCGGCGGCTTTTTTATTCTTGAGGCCGAGCGTTACGGGCAGATCTCGCTTATACTTGCGGCGCTTTTCGGCGGAGTTTTTATTGGCGCAGGCTGTGCAATCACCTTTTTAGGCGGCGGAAGCACCGGCGGCACAGACATCATCGCCTTTTCGATATGCAGGTTTGTAAGAGGTCTGCGAAGCTCTTATGTGATTTTTGCAGTCGATGCGCTTGTGATAATTTTCGGAATGTTTGCACTTAAAAACCTCGTGCTTTCCTTGCTTGGAATTTTGTCGGCATTTATCACCGCCATTGTGATAGACAAGCTATTTTTAGGCGAGTCAGGGGCGTTTATTGCCCAGATAGTTTCAGACAAGAGCGGCGAGCTGAGCGAGCGGATAATTGAGGGGCTTGAGAGGACGACCACCTTTTTCGACGTTACGGGAGGCTACAGCAAAAACGGCAAAAAGCTGATTATGGTGTCATTTCCAAAGGAACAGTACGTTGAGCTTATCCGCATTATAAATCAGGTCGACAGCCGAGCCTTTGTAACGGTTCACCGCGCTCACGAAATTCGCGGTGAGGGCTGGACCAAATAAAAAAGCACAAAGCACAACAAAAAAAGGCTCCCTTGTGTAAAGGGAGCCTTTTATTTTACGAGTTTCATAAGGGTCTCGCCGTCGGCTATGTAGTGGGTTGCAAGCTTTTGCATTTTATCCTGGTCAAAGTTGAATTTATCGTAAATTCCGACTGTGTTAAGCCCCATACCGTTTGCGGTTCTGAGAGCAACGTAGGAATCCTCAAAAACCCAGGTGTTGTCCATATCGGTTCCTAAAACCTCGAGCGCCTTATAGTAAATATCGGGGTGGTCCTTGCCCTTTCCAACGTCGGCGCAGGAAAGAATGGTATCAAAATACTCATACAGTCCGCAGCGCTCCATAGCATAGACTAAAAGCACCTTGTCGGTTGCCGATGCAACGCACATCTTAACGCCTTGGGCTTTAAGGTGGTCAAGAAACTCCTTTACCCCGTCCTTAAGCTCTACCCTATTTACGTAGCAGTCCTTAAACACCTCATTGGTGGTGTTTAAAAGGTCGGCACCGCTTTCGCCTATATTAAAGCGCTCGTGATAGTAATCCATAGCCTCGGCAAGCACCATGGTTCTTATAGCCTTGTCAGCTTCTAAGTCTGGATAGAATTTCTCACCGCCGAGGTATCTGTTTCCAAACTCCTCCCAAAGCACATCCCAAAAAATGAGGGAGTTTATTAGAGTGCCGTCCATATCAAAAATTGCGCCTTTAATGTTCATAATTTTTCTCCTTAATTTACTGTATAGTCCTTTTTGTAGCCGTGGGCGCCGAAAATTTGCCAGTCTCCCTTAGTGAGCAGGTTGTAAAACGCCTTGCGCTCGGCCGAGCAGAGCTTTGGATCGGTGTCTACCGAGGTCATAAGAATGGGGGCGTACCGATTATACTCTGCCTGCTGCTCGGTAAGGCCCGCAATATTTATGTAAATATCGCCGGTAAAGGCTATGCGCTTTTCAAAATCTATAAGCACGATCTCTCCTGGGAGATGCCCTCCCTGCCCCTCGTAGACCTCAAAATTAAGGTCACCAAAGCTAAAGGAGCCGATGCGCTCAAGCAGCTGACTCTGGGCCTTCCTTCTGCCCCAAAGTGCCTCTACCTTACTCTTTTCTACCGGCTGATACTCGGTGAGAATTTTACAAATATTGATATACGGCTCATGAAGGGCGTTGCTTTCTCGAAAGCCCTTTCTGCCGTCGAACTCGGCTTCAAGGCAGTCGGCGCTCTTGCGGCTTGCAATCACCCTGTCAAAAAGCGGGAGCAGTCCGCAATGGTCAACGTCGGCGTGGGTGATCAAGACCGTTTTGGTAATGCTATCAAACTCGGGCAGCTCTTTTCTGAAGATCTCCTGCATTTCATCTCTATAGCAGGCGTAGCCGCTATCAACAAAAAGCACCTCGCCGCCGCTTTTAATTATCGCGGTATTACTGCCGCAGGGCGGCTCGATAAGCACAATTTCGGTGACTTCGCTGATTTTATGGCGGGTAATCCTCGGGGTAAATTTTTCACCCTTGCACTCTGCCAAAAGCTCGCCGAATTTTCCAATACTTTCAAAGGTTTTGTAGGGCGAAGTTCCCATTTCGTCGAGGGTCTGCATAGCGAGGTTGGTGTTTACAAGCAGCCTTTCGCGCATTTCATCGCCCAAAGACGCGCTCTCTGCAAGCGCCTGCACAAAGGAATTGTAAAAAATACTGTTATCGAAAATTTTCTCGGTGTGGTCATAGTCAATTACCCGCACCCTGCACAGCTTTTGCGCGCTCTCTATAAACTGCGATATTTTTTCGGCATCGTCAACATAAAGCCCCATCTTAAACTGCTGATAGTCGGTGCCGTTTTCCTGCGAGCTTATATATGAAATGTTGAATTTAAACTCATCTATAAGCGAAAGCACGTCGGTAACGCTACCCGGCACATCGCGCAGCATAAACTCAAGCAAAACGACGCTGCTGTCGTTTTTGCCGCTGTGGATATATCCGATCTCTTTAAGTCGGTCGTCCGCCTTTTTAAGCTGCTCGCCCGTTCCCTCTGCATCAATAAAAAGGGTGTGGGTATCTATAGCCTTATTGTAGCTTACTCGGGTTATATTTACGCCCAGCTCGGCAAACGCCCGGCTCGCCTTTAAAAAAGCGCCGATATGGTCGGGCATTGTTGTTACATAGGTTTTTCTCATATTTTCACCTGCTTTGCTCCTTATATTTTGCCCCTTTTTTCTGCTTTTGTCAAGGCATAAAAAAGCCCTGCGGCAAGCCGCAGGGCTGATTTTGTTTAGTGGGCGTCCAAAAGCTCGCCGTTTACAAGAATTCTGTTTAGATAAAACTCTGTCTTTTCAAAGTTCTTATCGTTGGGGCGCTGGGCCTGAAGCGCCGATTTATCGGGCATTTCAGAATCGAGTGTAAAGGTTACGGTGTGCTCGCCGTAGGGCAGAGAGCCGATAAAGAAATACTCGACCCTCAGCTCTTTATCGTAAACCTTATCGTAAATTTCCAGCACACCCTTATCAACGCCATCAACAGTTACTTTGAGCTGACCCGAGAAGGAGCTGCCAAGCTCAACAAAGCCAATTTCTGTTCCGCGGAACTTTACAGTTACCGACGAACCGGGAGTTCTTGTTCCCTTAAGTTCCTTGACCGTTTTTAGAATATGACTTGCCGTTACGGCATAGCCAAAATTTTCATAAATGCCGTTTGCATCGAGAGGGCAGGTTACCCACTCTCCCGAGAACTTCATTTTTGACCAATCGGCCGACTGCGAAGCGTTTATCCAAGGCGATTTATCGTATGTAGTCGACTTAACAGTGTGATTTTTGATGCTATAACTATCCTTGTCAAAGCCCTTTTCCATATTGACAACGCTTCTCGCTACTGCACCTGCTCCCAAAAGGTGTCCCTGCTCGGTGGGATGGGTTTTATCCGAGGTATAGAGAATTTTGCGGGGCTCAGCCGCACCATCGAGAACAAGCTCACCCGCCTCATACATATCGAAAGCCTGCTTTCCAAAGAAAACGGAAGGAATGTCATAATAATCGGCAATCTTTTCACTCATTTCGGGGAACGGAGGAAGCTTGCCCTGCGCGTAATGGGTAGCATAGTAGTTGGTTGCCGAGGTGTAGATAAAGCATATATCGGTTGTGGGGTCATTTTCCCAGATTTTGAGCACCATACCCTCAACATGCTTTGCGTCTCCGCCGTTTGAGGCATACTCAATAAAAACAAGGTCAGGCTTATGCACCAGGATCTCATCGTCCACACGGCAGACGCCGAGGTCGGCATTTGTTCCCGCAAGGGCGATATCAACCTCGCTCACCTTGCCCGAATAGTTATTCTCAAAATACTCAGTTGTAAAATTTCTCCAGCCTGTCATCTGGGTGATGCTGCCGCCGATATAGCCTATGGTTATATCCTCGCCCTTTTGAAGCTTATAAAGGGTGTTGTAGATGCCGCCTCTGTTATAATACTCGTCCTTATACTTGCTGTTTCTGAAGGTGTAATCAAGTCTGTACTTGGAGTTATCCACAGCGCTTTCAGAAGATGTGTTGTCCTTATTACCGGGCCTTGCAACGCCGCCGACCCTCGAGCTTGTGCTTGTGCTCTCTGAGCTGGTTTCTACCTCATCAGCCTTTGAGCTGGTCTCGTTTTTAGAGCTTGTTTCTGCCTTGGAGCTCGACTCCTCTTTTGCCTCTGACGACACCTCTGTCGAGGCAACAGCACTGCTGACAAGGCTTTCGTTATCCTTGGGCTTTTCGCCGCAGGCCGCAAACGACACCAGTGTTGCCATGGCAACAAAGCAGGCTATCACATTTTTTAGCATCTTGATTTTCATCTTTTTAACCCCTTAAATTTTATTGTTCACATCCAAAAGCTGACCGTTTAAAAGAATTCTGCCTAAATAAAACTCGATCTTTTCGTAGGTTTTATCGTTTGGATTTTTGCTTTGCAGAGCGGATTTATCTGGCATTTCACTATCCAGAACAAAGGTTACCGTATGCTCGCCGTCGGGTAGCTCTTTTATAAAATAATACTGATGGCGGATATACGCGCCGTAATATTTATTATAAAGCACCAGCTTTTTGTCAAGCTCGGTGCCGTCCACGATAACTTTGAGCTGACCCGAATACTGACCACCCGCCTCAAAAACTCCTATATGAGTTCCGCGAAATTTTACCGTTACAGATGAGCCTGCCGTTTTTGTTCCCTGCATATCGGGGAACACCTTTTTAAAGGTGTCTAAATAGTCGCCCGTGTAATCGTAATTTTTAAATTCGCCGTTTTGAAGACTGCAGTCAAACCACTCGCCATCAAATTTCATTTTTGACCAATCAACAGAGCAGGTCGCATTAACCCAAGGTGCCTTATCATAGCGTTCTTTGGGCACCAAATGGTCTTTGATCATATAGCTATCCTTGTCAAAACCCTTTTCCATATTCATAATGCTTCGGGCTATTGCACCCGCCGCAAGCCAGCCGCCCGAGGCGGTAAGGTGAGTTCCGTCATTGGTATAGATAATTTTTCCCTCTTCTGCCTTGTCACCTGCAAGAGTAATCTTTCCCTGCTCGTAGAGATCAAAGGCCTGATTTGCAAAAAAGACAGAAGGAATATCGTAGTGCTTTGCGACCTCTTCATAAATGGCAGGATATTCGGGGAGTCTTCCCTCTTTATAGTAATTATACTTTTCAATAGTGGTGGTATAGACAAAGCAGATGTCGGTCTTGGGGTTTTTCTCCCAGATTTTTAAGACCATACCCTCCATATCCTTTGCCGCGCCGCCGTTTACCGCATATTCAATAAACACTAAATCGGGGTTATACACAAGAACATCTGAATCAATGCGGCAGACTGCAAGGTCTGCCTCTGTTCCCGCAAGACCTATATTTATCTCGGTTATCCTGCTTTTATAGGTTTCCCGCAACCACTTTGTAGTGCTTTTTGACCAGGTTTCACTCTGAGTTATGCTGCCGCCTAAGTACGCAACCGTTATATCCTCGCCCTTTTGGAGTTTGGAAAGGGAGTTATAAATTCCGCCGCGATTATAATATTCAGTTTTAAATATGTCATTTTTAAAGGTATACTCAAACATACATATTCTCCTTAGCAAAAGTGGTATTAATATTGTAAAGTGGAACTGCTAAAGCTAAACAGCATTACTAATGAAAATAAAATTGATAAAAATTTCTCTTTCATTTTTAAAACTTCTGTGCTATAATGGTGGTGTTATATTTGGTAATACCAAATATCTTTTAAATATATTATATTTGGTATTACCAAATATGTCAACAATTTTTTGGATTATAATTACATCAAGGAGGGGTGCGGCTTGAAACCGAGAAAGCTTAAACTTGGCAACAGAAATATCATCGGCGCAAGGGTTTACAACGCGCGTAATGCTAAAGGCTTAAAGCAGAAGGAGCTACTTGCAAAGCTGCAGCTTAAAGGCGTTGAGATAAGCACGCCTGCGCTATCTCTATTAGAGGGTCAAAAGCGCCCCGTTTCAGACATTGAACTCAAAGCCTTGTCCGAAATTCTTAATGTTTCGGTAGAGTGGCTGCTTGGAATACAAGATGATAAATAAACAAAAAAACAACCCGAAAAGTTACTTTTCGGGTTGTTTTTATTTTAGTTTACAGAGTCCACAACAACAGATACAACATCGTTTTCGATTTCTGCAAAGCCTCCGTCGGTTTGCTTTGAAAAGATGCTCTTTTCGCCGTCAAAGGCCTCGATCTTGCCGCTCGAGAGGCACAAGACCGCCTTGGCGTGCCCTCTTCTTATTCCGTAACTGCCTGCACCCTTGCCGTTTTTGTCATCAACAATGCAGACATTTACGCTGTCACACTCTTTTTCGCACAAAAGTCCCTCGGGCAAGACTACCCTTAAGGTCAATTTCTCCTTAATCATTTATGCTCGTCCTTATACTTTTTAAATACCTCGTCTATTGTTCCTGCCATAAGGAAATACTGTTCGGGAATGTTATCACACTCGCCAGAAAGGATACTTTCCATTCCGTCGATGGTTTTTTCAAGCGGAACATAGGCGCCTTTTATGCCTGTAAAGCTTTCGGCAACGTGGAAAGGCTGGCTCATAAAGCGCTGAGCCTTTCTCGCCCTCTTTACAAGCGCCTTGTCCTCAGGGGAAAGCTCGTCCATACCCAAGATGGCGATAATATCCTGAAGCTCATTGTACTTCTGCAGCACCCTTTGGGTTTCCTTTGCCACCTTATAGTGTCTGTCTCCGACATAGTCGGGGGTGAGCGCTCTTGAAGATGACTCAAGCGGGTCGACTGCGGGGTAAATGCCCAGCTCAACTATCTTTCTTGACAGAACTGTAGTTGCATCAAGATGCGAGAAGGTTGTTGCAGGGGCGGGATCGGTAAGGTCGTCGGCAGGAACATAGACCGCCTGAACCGATGTTATCGAGCCATTACCCGTTGAAACGATTCGCTCCTGCAGTTTACCCATTTCAGAAGCGAGAGTTGGCTGATAACCAACCGCCGAGGGCATTCTTCCAAGCAGAGCCGAAACCTCAGAGCCTGCCTGGGTAAATCTGAATATATTATCAATAAACAAAAGAACGTCCTTGTGAGAGTTTTCACGGAAATATTCCGCCATTGTAAGTCCAACGAGGGGAACTCTCAGTCTTGCGCCTGCCGTTTCGTTCATCTGACCGAAAACGAGAGCAGTCTTATTAAGAACTCCCGACTGGCTCATCTCGTTATAAAGGTCATTTCCCTCTCTTGAACGCTCGCCGACTCCTGCAAAAACCGAATATCCGTCGTGCTCAAAGGCAACATTTCGTATAAGCTCCATAATAAGAACGGTCTTACCAACGCCCGCTCCTCCAAACAGACCTATCTTTCCGCCCTTTACATAAGGAGTCATAAGGTCAATGACCTTAATTCCCGTTTCTAAGATCTCACCAGAGGAAACTATCTCGGCAAAATGCGGCGCGGGGTGGTGAATGGGCCAATGGGTTTCTGTTTTTATCGACTCGCCGTTGTCAATAGGCTTGCCCTCAACATTAACCATTCTACCTAGAGTCTCCTCGCCTACGCAGATGCTTATAGGCGCGTCGGTATCAACGGCTTTCATTCCTCTTGACATACCGTCGGTAGCGCTCATTGAAATGCAGCGCACCTCGCCGCCTCCCAGATGCTGAGAGACCTCAAGGGTGTGAATCTCGCCGTTTACCTCTATTGTTACTGCATTGAATATATCGGGAACCTCGTTTACATCAAACAAAATGTCAACAACAGGACCTGTTATTCTCTGCACCATACCTACAGAGCCTTTTGACATTATATCAAACCTCCATTTTACTCTGCAAACTCCGCCGCAGTTTCAATCACGTCAGCCGTTACCTGACTTTGACGCTTGCGGTTTATCTGCCCCTCAAGCTCGCTGACTAACTCTGTTGCGGTGTCATAAGCCGAGCGCATAGTCATAAGGGTTGCCGCCTGCGCGCCGAGCGCCGTTTCCAGCACCATTTTATAAAGGCGGGCAGAGAGTATCTTATCCTCTGTGCCTTTTATAACGCTCTCCTTATCGGGGACAAAAAGCACATCTTCCCCGATGTTATCCTTACCGCTAATACCGAGAAGGTCACAAACCGTTGGGGTCTGCTTCATCATATGGCTGTACTTAGGATAGATAATTTTAACGGCAGATATTTTACCATCGGCAACATATTTTTCAACATCGCCCATAAGTGTGTGCGCCTCGCTGTAGCTTGGAACATCAGAAAAAAAATAGCTTTTTTCATAAGGCAGGCTTCTGCCGTCAAAGAATACCTTTGCCTGCTTTCCGCAGAGAAAAACAAGGGGCGCCTTGTCACAGTTTTTAATAGTTTCCTCGGCAAAAGAGAGAAGTTCTGAGTTGAAGCTACCGCACATTCCCTTATTGCCCGCCATAACGATAAACGCCTCAGGCGCATTATACGGGACAGCGCTAAAAAGCGCGTCGTAATCCGCCCTGCATTGCTCGTAAATATGGTTGCAGCTTTTCTCGTATCTTAAAAACTCGGAGTATAGAGCGTTTATGCGGGAATATTTAACTGTTGAGGCAGTCTTCATGGCCTTTGATATCTTTTGTGTTGAACGAATGCCCCTAAGCTTCTTTTTTAAATACTGAACTGTCGGCATAGGCTAAGCCCTCACTGCAAATTCGTCCAGCGCCGCTTTAAGAGCGCTTTTAGTTTGCTCGTCCATTTTCTTTGCCGTTTTGAGTTTCTCGCAAAGCTCTTTGCAGTCATTCTCTATATAGGCGTAAAGCTCTCTTTCAAATTTGCCCATCTTGTTGGGGTCAAGGCAGGCGCAGTATCCCTCACTGACGGCAAAAATCAAAACTGCCTGCAGATAGTCGGGGATAGGATTATATCTTGCCTGTTTGAGCGCCTCCATAAGCATTCTGCCCGAGGAAAGTGTCTTTTTGGTTTCGTCGTCAATATCAGAGCCAAACTGCATAAAGTCAGCAAGCTCGCGGTACTGAGCAAGCCTTGCTCTCAGGTTTGACGATACCTGCTTCATAAGCTTACTCTGAGCCGCGCCGCCGACACGAGAAACCGAAAGTCCCACATTTACAGCAGGGCGCTGGCCCTCATTAAACAGCTCTGAATCGAGGAATATCTGACCGTCTGTAATAGAAATTACGTTGGTCGGGATATATGCAGAAATATCTCCTGCCAGAGTTTCAACTATAGGTAGCGCGGTTATAGAGCCGCCGCCAAGCTCATTTGAGAGATGCGCCGCTCTCTCAAGAAGTCTTGAATGAAGATAGAAAATATCTCCGGGGTAAGCCTCTCGTCCCGAGGGTCTGTGAAGGAGCAGAGAAAGCTCGCGGTATGCAACGGCGTGCTTAGAGAGGTCATCATAGACTATCAAAACATCTCTGCCGCTATACATAAAATGCTCTGCCATTGCCGCTCCCGCAAATGGCGCGATATACTGAAGCGCCGCCGACTCGGAAGCAGGCGCAGAAATAATGGTGGTATATTCAAGGGCGCCGTGCGCCTTTAATTTTTCGCGTATCTCGGCGATAAGGGTCTCCTTCTGACCTATAGCAACATAGATGCAAACGGTTCCCTTGCCCTTTTGGTTGATAATGGTGTCGATAGCGATTGCAGTCTTACCCGTCTGTCTATCGCCGATTATCAGCTCACGCTGGCCCTTTCCGATAGGAACAAGGGCGTCGATAGCCTTAATTCCTGTATGAAGCGGACTGTCAACGGGCGCGCGCTCCAAAATCGCGGGAGCCTTAAACTCAATAGGTCTGCGCTCCTTAAAGGGCAGATATCCCTCGCCGTCAATAGCGTTGCCGCGCGCGTCAACAATTCTGCCGAGCAGGCAGTCGCCAACGGGAACGGTTGCAATTCTGCCGATTCTTCTGACGCGGCTTCCGCTCTCGATACTCTCATATTTTCCGAATATAACGCAACCGATTCTGTTCTGCTGAATATCCAGAACCATACCTCTCTCGCCGCACTCAAACTCGATGACCTCGCCGTACATAATGTCGGCAAGTCCGTCCATCCAGCAGATGCCGTCAGAAACGGTCATGACCCTGCCGAGCTGGTACTCATATATCTCGGGCTGGTAGTTTTCCGCCTTATCCATAAACTCTTTTAAGAGTGTGTCCGAAGCGTCGGAGTCGAAAATCGGCTCGCGGTTAAGCCTTCTGTTAAAATGATAGAATTCCTCAACCACAGTTCCGTCATAGACAGTGTCGCCAATTCTCAGCTTAAGTCCACCAATAAGCGCGGGGTCCTCAAGCACCCAGAGCGAAGTTTTTCCGTTTACGGTGTTTAAGAGTTCGGTTGTAGCGTCGTCTATCTTCTCAACAAGCTCCTTGGGCAAAGGGTGCGCCGAAGTCAGCGTTACATAAAGCACCTCGCTGTGCTTTAGGTACGACATATCGCCGTTTGTAAGCTTTATTCTCGACAATATCTCCTCGATAATATCGTTCTCAAGCGCCCTCATTCTGCTTAGATAAGGCTCTTTAGAGAACAGCTCTGTGGTGTTCCTTTTGAGAATTTCAAAAAGCTCGCTTCTTGCATCTTCAATCATACCGCGGTGAATTTCGCGGCATTCTCGCGCTTCGAAGCTTTTGAGCTGAGCGATTTTCGCCTCTGCCGCCGCACTTGCCTGCCGGACCTCGAAATCATCTGAAATTTCAGGAATCCTGAGCTCCTCGTCATTTAGGGCAGGCGAAGGAGAGGCAAGAATTTCTTCCGCCTCTTCGAGAGCGCGATTTAGCTTGTCGTAACGGTTTTTGAAAATAGAAATAACAGTTTTTCTTCCGAACACAACCAAAATCGCCGCAAGAATTAAAAAGTTAATTATTACGTACTGTATTTCCATACCTTATACCTTATGAGTTATTATTCTCTCTGCAAGGGCGTCTGCCGCCTTTTGCATTTCGGGAGTAAGCACCTCAATTATTCTGGCATATTCCTTTTGGATATCCTCTCTATATGCCTCAACATTTTCAAGATGCTCTTTTTTCGCATCTTCCATCTGCTTTTTATTATCAATTTGTATCTGTGCAATGGCATCTGCTGCCTGCTCTTTTTGCTTCTGGAGGGCCTCGGCCTTTTTCTCGGCGAGCATTTTCTGATGCTCCTGTAAAATGCGCTCGTCCTCTGCCTTTTTTCTTTGTGCCGCCTCAATTTTTTCTCTGCGGCGGTCAAAAAGCGCCAAAACCGGCTTAAAAAGCAGGTTGTGCAAAATGAGCATAAGAACAGAGAAACAGATGACCGTCCATATTACAACCGAAAGTTGTATGTTCATACTCTACTCCTTAGATCTTAGAAATAAGCATAAATGCGATAAGCAAGCCGTAGATGGTGAGCGCTTCCATAAGTGCAAGCGAGATGATAAGCGAAGAACGAATGTCCTTTGCAGCATCGGGCTGGCGGGCAATGCTCTCCATAGCAGTCTTAGCGGTCATACCCTGTGCGATTGAAGGCCCGAGTGTGCTGATTGCAATAGCAAGTGCAGCTGCGATAGCGATAATTGATGAATTTGTCATTTTGAATTACTCCTTTATTATTAATCTTCTGTAACTTCTTCTAAATAAATTGATACAAGCATTGTAAAAACTATTGCCTGCAGTGCGCAGAACAACAGCGAAAGCACCATCATAACTACGGGCGCGCCTATCGGGAAAACGTGATAAAGCTCCTCGGTTACCATTTCCTCGCCGAAAATGTTTCCGTAAAGTCTTAGCGCGAGCGAAGCGGGCTTTATAAACTCGTCAAGCACCAAAAGCGGTAACATAAACGCAATGGGCATTACAAACCGCTTGAAATAGTGCTTTTTGTTGTGCCGAAAGCCTGAGATCTGCAGAAACAAAAAGGTTATGACGCCGAGGGCTAAGGTTACCGAAAGCGATGCCGTGGGTGCCTTTACGTAATCTGTTAGCCCAACGCCTGGGATAAGCCCCGAATAATTTGAAAAGATGATGAATATAAAGAGCGATGCCAGAAATGTAAAATATTTTCTTGACTTTTTTCGCCCCAGATTTTCCGAAAAGAAGTTATCAAGCGCCTCTACGCCCGTTTCGATCATATTCTGAAATTTTCCCGGCCGCTCTTTGAGGCTGAGCTTGATGACAAGCGAAATCGCGGCAATAACAGCCAAGATTATCCACATTGTGATAACCTCACCGGTTACGTCAAGAAACCCAAAAAGCTTTATGACGACCTCTGATTTTTCACCCATCGCTTTCACCGTCCCTTTTTCTTTCTTTATTCAAAGCATCATTTAGTTTTACCAGCTTGCTTGTAAAATAAAACATCGGCACAGTTATGCCGACGGTCGCTCCTACTAAAAGATACATAACATCTGCGGAAGTTTTCTCTCCTATAAAGAAGACCGCCACAAAGTACAAAACCTGCACGATCTGCCTTACCGCCATCGACGAGGGGTAACTCTGCGGATGTTTTTTGAGCATATATGCCGACAGCAGATAATTTAAATATGCTATCAAAATTCCAAGCGCAAGCGCCACCGCCCCGCCAACCAAATTTTCCTTCAAGACATCACCTTCTTTTATCCAATAATATACACCTTTTCACTGAGTTTTTCAAGTAATTTTGAATATATAAACAAATTATTATTTTAAGCTCCTGCTACTATTTATACGGTATTTTTCACAATCAACAAAAAAATAAAAGGGTCATCCTAAGATGGCCCTTTTCTAAATCTAATTAATCTCATTAATATTTACAGAGTATCCTAAAACCTCGCCAATAGATTTAACCTTGCATTTTATCGTAACAACATCTCCCTTTGATTTCTGCATAATAAACTGCCTTTGACTGTCGTTTTTTATGTAACACATCATTGTATCAAGATTAAACGAACCTGCAGATATTGGTTCTATTGATATATACTCTCCATCGCTGTCAAAGTTAGATATTTTACCCTCAATTTCTATGTATTTATTTTGATACTTTTGCTCAGCGCTCATCGCATTATTTTCCAAGTCATCAAACATAGTTTGAAGATCCACCTTTTCGTAAACGATCTCGACAGAAGACGAACTCGGCAATGTTCCTTCGTTGTTCGGGTCAGAATCGTTAGCAGAAGATGCTCCCACTATAGCAACCGCTAAAACCACAATAACCCAAAACCACCACTTTTTGTAAAGTGGTTTCTTCTTGACTACGGAATTCTCATTGGTATTTGTTTGCATATTACCCCTCCTAATAATTATATACTCTGTATATAGAGCATATTAAGATTATACTCGTTTTATCGAGCATTGTCAAGAAAAAGAGTATATTTTATTATTAAATAGAGGTGAAACTATGATTTCGTATGAGCCTTTATATAAAACTTTAAAAGAAAAGAATATTTCAACATACAAACTTATAAACCGGTACGGTTTAAGCCGTAGCCTGCTTGACCGCCTGAAGCACAACAAACCGATCAGCACTGTAACCCTCAATGATCTATGTACCATTTTGAAGTGCAGGGTAGAAGATATAATATTATTTAAGGAAGATAAATAAACCGCCGACTTTGGTCGGCGGTCTTTGTTTTACATAGCCTTGATTTTAAGGCTCATTTTGTCAGAAATCATTGCGATAAACTCGCTGTTTGTCGGCTTACCCTTCTGATTGTGTATGGTATAGCCAAAGTAAGCGTTCAGGACATCTACATCGCCTCTATCCCAAGCAGACTCAATAGCGTGTCTTATCGACCTTTCAACCCTTGTTGCTGTTGAGTTATGCAGCCTCGCAACAGACGGGTAAAGCTCCTTGGTTACATGGTTTATTATATCTCTGTCCTTAATCGACAGAATGATTGCAGTTCTTAGATACTGGTAGCCCTTTATATGAGCCGGAACGCCTATCTGGTGTAAAATTTCGGTTACCATCACCTCTAAATCAATGTCGCCCAGTTTCTTTCTCTCACTTGCGCGTATAATCTCTATTTTTTCAGAACAAAGCTTATCAATTCTGGCACACAGAACATCATAATCAAAAGGCTTGATAAGAATACAGGCCGCTCCGGCTTCATAAGCCTCTTTTTCCATAAAGCCATTATCGTAATTTGCGATTACAATAACCACAGGCTTTTTGGCAACATTCTGACTTCTTATGGTCTTGCAAACTACGGGAGCATCAAATGAAGGCATATACATATCAATTATCACAACATCGGGAAGGCTTTGTTTTGCCGCCTCGATTACTGCCTTACCGTCCATTGCGCAGACTTCGACCCTATAACCTTTTTCGCTCAAAATCTTTTTAGAAACCTTTATTGTGTCGCGCGGGTCTTCTGTTATAAGGACCTTTAAATTTTCAGTCATTTTATTCTGCTCCTAACAAGATGTTCTTTTATCATTTTACCACCCCACGACCGTGTTTTCAATAAATATCGGCCTTTTTTGTCAAACTTTGTATATCTGCCTAAATTTGACACCGTATTATGCTGCAGAAATTGTTTCACTCTCGTCATATTTTGTCGAATTTTGTCAAAAAATTCGACAAAGCCCACTTCTCTTTTTTGGCAAACATATCTGACAAGCCCTAAAATCCCCCTCTTTATCCAAGCGAAATGCAAAACTGTTCAGCAAAAGTCGAGCAGTTTTGATAATTTAGGCAGCCGTACACCTTAATTCCGCAAATGAGTTTTCCCAAACTTGCGACTTTAAATAAGCAATCTCTTCCTTCATCATAGCCTAGTTTTCTGTCCATCATAAAACCACTCTTTTATAAATAAAACTCACACGATACTTGGTTTGTTAATACAAGAATTGTTTTATTTGAGTTTCAAGCAATTATTATAAGGTTCGATCATATCAAAAAAAGAAAATTGCAATTATTGAAAATAACATAAGTGCCACAATGTTAAGTGATAGCATATTATATAATACATAAATTTTAAGGAGGTGAATATGATGAGCCTATGGAATTTTTATAATAACAACAATAACTGTCACGATATCGATGATATGAATAGCCGTAAGAAAGATTGTGATGACGATAAGCCAACTTGTAGCTGTGGTTGTGAAAAAGATCCTTGCGTAGACGAATGCTCTTATTGCTGTGATTGTTCAAAATGCCCACCCGGACCTCAAGGTCCTGCTGGTCCAAGAGGCCCTCAGGGTCCTGTGGGACCAAGAGGTTTTACAGGAGCTCCGGGACCTCAGGGTCCTGCAGGTGAGACCGGTCCTGTTGGTCCTCAGGGTCCTGCCGGTGTAGCTGGCCCTGTTGGTCCTCAGGGTCCCGCAGGTGAGACAGGTCCTATCGGTCCTCAGGGTCCTGCAGGTGAGATCGGTCCTGTTGGTCCTCAGGGTCCTGCAGGTGAGACCGGTCCTGTTGGTCCTCAGGGTCCTGCAGGTGAGACCGGCGCAACAGGTCCGCAAGGTCCTGCCGGTGTAGCTGGCCCTGTTGGTCCTCAGGGTCCTGCAGGTGAAACCGGTCCTGTTGGTCCTCAGGGTCCCGCAGGTGAGAACGGCGCAACAGGTCCGCAAGGTCCTGCCGGTGTAGCTGGCCCTGTTGGTCCTCAGGGTCCTGCAGGTGTAGCTGGCCCTATCGGTCCTCAGGGTCCCGCAG
>CAZDSQ010000012.1:0-32816 GCA_964508295.1 uncultured Oscillospiraceae bacterium
ACTGTATACCATCATCTTACACTACCTGTATACCATCATACTACACTGTACACTGTGTTCGCCCGCATAAAATCCGCAATATGAAAACGGGCGAACACAGTTTGCCCCTACGATAAAAACCCGCTTTATAGAACTGTGTAAAAATATCTGCTGAATTTTGGAAAATAATGCAAGCTTTAAAAGAAAATAATGCATTGACAACGGTTTTTTGCAATGCTAAACTTACAATAAGGCAAAAAATGGCTTTGCGCCTAAGAAGGAGAGTGCTTAAAATGGAAAATGTAAAACGCGACCCGAATAAAATCGTAGGACTGGGATTTTATCATCTTAATCCTCGCTGGGCATCCTTCCAGACATTTGACTGGATGGTAGACAGAGGCTACATAAACTCGGTTATCGGAAATCTTGATAACGTAGGAAATGTTATCGGCGCAACCGAAAAAATGGCAGAGATCGGCGGCCAGGTATGGCTTAATACCCCTGTGTTTTACAGCGCCAAAGAGACCCTTTCCGAGTACATGGAAAATATGGCAAAGAAAATGAACACCCTTAAGGAAAAAGGCGTTTACGAAACTGTTGTTGGCTTCCATTGGGATGAGCCGCTGCTCCATAAGCCTCACACAAATGCAGACCTTCTTGCTATGACAAAGGCACTTTCTGAGGAGTACGGACTCAGAATATATCCTGTATTTTCAAGCCAGGAGGTCATCGGCAGAAAGGGTAACTGGGATGATCCCGACGGTATGCTCATTTTAGAGAGTGAAGCAACGCAGTACCTCACCGATATTGGCTACGATGCCTATGGCTTCGATTACAGAGAACCCACCGAGGCAATGACAAGGAAGTTAAACGACCTTCACAGTAAATATCCCGAGGTCACAGATACCGCGAGTTACTACAGATTTATGTTCAACACACTCAAAGACCGCGTTGTTAATAAAGAAGCAAGGGTTTGGGTATACCCCTGCGCATATTCCTGCGGCACATGGGCGGGAGTTACTGCTGACGAGGATTATTGTATTGCTCACTTAAAGGGTATGACCGATCTTCTCTTTGAGCAGGAGCATATGGGCGGCATCCACCTTTACACCTTTAAGACCTGGACAAGAAGCCAAAGCGCTATGGATGTCCATCTTGATAAGGATAACCCGAACAGATGGGAAAAATATGAGCAGGCGCTCAGAGAAACCTTTGATAGAATAAAGGATATTGAAACCAAATAAAATTTTGTAAAACGGCTGATAGTAACACTTTCAGCCGTTTTTGTTAATGTAATTAGTCAAAAATGCCAAAGCGATTTTCAAGGCTTTGTGCAACTAGCCAAAAGATAAATAAAAATTTAACAAAAAGGTTGAAAAAAACCTTATTGTAAACTATACTTTACTTAATCTAAAGGCCACCTTGCCTCAAAAAAGGAGAGTGCACATTATGGAAAAGTACGATGCAAAAAACAAATTGGGTATCGGCGTTTACAACCTTGATCCCAGATGGATGTCCTTTGAGGATTTTGATTGGTATGTCGATCAGGGATATATCAACACCTTTATTCTCAATATGGACGGATTTGGAACAACTGTATGCGCCGCTGAAAAGCTTCAGGAATCGGGCGGTCAGGCTTGGCTCGGATGCCCTGTTTTCACAAGCAAGAAAGAGTCGCTTTCTGACTATATGGGCAGACTTGTAAACTATACCAAAAGACTTAATGAAAGAGGAGTATGGGATAGATTTATCGGCTTTAACTTTGACGAGCCCCTCATTCAGAGAGATACCACAAACGATGACCTTCTTGCTGTAACAAAGGCTATGCATGAGGAATTCGGAATGAGAATTTATCCCGTTTTCTCAACCCAGGAGGTTCTTGGTCAGAAGGGTAACTGGAACGATCCTGACGGTACCCTTATTTTAGAGAGCTATGCAACCGAGTATCTCACCGATATCGGCTTTGACAGCTACGGTTATGACTTCAGACCCCCAACAGAAGCTATGGCTAAGAAGCTTGCAACTGTTGCGGAGAAATATCCTCAGGTAACCGACACAGCATCCTATTACAGATTTATTTTCGACACCCTCAAGGGTATCGTTGCAAATAAGGAAGCTAAGGTTTGGGTCACACCCAGTATGTATTATTCTTACACCTGGGCAGGCTGCTACAGCGATGAGGACTACAATACCGCTCACCTTAAGGGACTTTTTGACATTCTTATGGAGCAGGAGCATCCCGGCGGAATTATGGGTTACACCTTTAAGAGCTGGAGCAAAAAAGAGCGCGGCCTTGATTTCTTCCTCAATCCCCGCAATCCTGAAAGATGGACCAAGTTTGAGGCGGCTATGCGCGAGATCCACGATAAGATCAAGGACATAGAAATTAAATAAGTTTGCTTGAAACGACGGGGTGATAAACCCCGTCGTTTTGCAAATTTTTTGCTCAAAAATGTTGACTATTTTATGAATTTGGTATATAATGCAAATGTATAGGGCTACGATTGCCCAAACAGCCTTTTTTGTTGGTGTACATAGACAAAACAGTGGTTGCAAAATTGGCTGATTTGCACAATCGAGGCTTTATAGCAAAATAAGAAAATATAAAACAAGTTTAAGAAAAGGAGAAAAAGAGTATGAGTAAAATTGCAAAAATTTTGTCGCTCGTGCTTGTTTCGGTTCTCGCTCTTGCTGTTTTTGCAGGCTGCGGTAATAATGAGCCTGCTCAGGGTTCATCTGCTGTAGTCACAGAGAGCGAAGTTGCTAATCTTGAAAGTCAGCCCGACGAAAGTCAGGAAGAAACTGAGTCTCAAGTCGGCACCGAAAGCACAAATAACAGTAGCAAGGATAGCGGCAATAACTCGAGCGATAACAAGACCAGTTCTAAAGGTACTGCTTCCAGAACTACAAGTAATAGCGCTACTGTTGAAGTAAACAAGACCGGCTGGCCCATCGTAAACGAGAAAATTACAATTGAGTTTATGGGTATTGAAGGAACGGGTTATGCAGATCCTGACGATATGTCATCCTTAAAATACTATGAGAGCAAGACCAATATTCATTTTGAATTTACCGGCGTTGCCGAAGGTCAGGTCGGAACCAGAAAGGCTCTCGTTCTTCAGTCTAAGGACTGGCCCGATATCTTCGGATTCTATTACAATAGCTTTACCGACTATGAGATCTATAAGTACGGTAAAGAGGGCGCATTCGTTGATGTTTCTGAGTATCTTGATGACTATGCTCCCAACATTGCAAAGTATCTTGAAGACAGAGTTACCAAAGCTATGAATACTGACGCTGAGGGTCATGTTTATACCATTCCTAGCAGTGCTGCAACTGCTAAGAGAAGCGTTAACTGGCACAATACTTACAACCACTGGCTTAGCATTAACAAGACCTGGCTCGATAACCTTGATCTTGATATTCCTACCACTCCCAATGAGTTCCTCACAGTTTTAAGAGCTTTCCGTGATAACGATCCTAACGGAAACGGTATTGCTGATGAGGTTCCTTATGCTGAGTGGGTCTGGGCTGCTAACTGGATAACTGCTCCTTGGGGCGTTTACAGTGGCACAGGCGGTATCGGTATTGACAACAGCGGTAAGGCTTATTATCAGATCGCTACCGAGGAAGCTCACCAGGCTACACAGTTCTGGTACACAGTCCGTAACGAATCCGGACTTATGGATACCTCTATTCCCGGTAACAGCGCTAATAACTATTCAGCTTTCAGAACCCATATTTCGACCGGTAAGGTTGGTTGCTTCAGATGGTCTGATGTCCAGTCCGGAACCATCTCGCCCACACTCTTAAAGCAGTATGTTGCTATTCCTTACTTTTCTGCTAATTTCAATAGCTCTTCTTATGATCTTCCTAATTCGGTTCAGCCCTTTAACGTAACTCCTACAAGAGGTGCTATGATAATCACTAAGTACTGTGAGAATGTTCCCGCAGTTCTCCGTTACTATGATTATCTCCAGACCGACGACGGTATCATGCTTATGAACTTCGGAACCGAGGATGCCGGTCTTTACAAGAAGCTTTCCAACGGAACCTATAAGCTCACTACCAGCAATCTTAATGACAGAGCTCAGGAAGGTCTTGGCTGGCATATGAGAGTCTCCGAGTGGCCTATGGCCAAACTTGATAGAAGCTCTCTTGGCAACGAAACCGCTTACTATGCTTATGTTGATGCGGCTGATAAGGTTTACGAGGCAGCACATAAGGCTGATCCTACAACCCGTCTCCCGCAGGTAGTATATACCGCTGACCAGATTACCCAGCTCAAGAAGTTTGAGTACTTCTCCGAGGCAGGAACAGGTGCCCTTAGTGCATATCTTTCTGACTACAGCAACTATACTCTCAGTAACTGGACAGTAAACGTTCAGAACTATGAGAAGAAGGGTCTTGCTAACTACGTAAAACTCTGGCAGCAGATCGTTGATCAGAATAAGGAGTATCTCTATAAGACCTCTGAAATCACAAGAAACTGGGGCTAATAATATTTAGCAAAGCTTAAACCAAACTTGTTTTATAAAATATAACCCCTATAAAAAAGGACACCCTCGGGTGTCCTTTTTTGAAGTAATATGTAAGAAGTAATAGTGAATAAGCAATGAGGGTTTTGCGAATGCAAAACCCTCATTTTGTTGTTTGTTAAATGCGCCAAAAATTGAGATAAAAAATTGTAAAACCGCAACAAAAATCGGCACAAAATTTCTATAGCATTATATTAAAAAAATGCTCAAAAAAAGGTAGAAAAACCTTTACTTTTTTGCCTTGCTGTGCTATACTGAATATTATGGGTATTTCTCTGATTTTGCGGAATTAAATTGTGCAATTTCAACAAAAATCATTTTAAAATTTTGTCGAAAACGGCAATAACTTGAAGAAATGGAATTTGTTGTAAATCGCCAAAATACCAATAAATAAGAGAAATATAAATCCCCAAACGGTACATGCTGTGATTTAGCTTTATTGCGCAACGATGCATATTGCGTAATGGCTGAAATTATAGAATGCCAACTCTTGCCCGCCTTAAGTGAGAGGTGCGCACAAAACGGCTCAGATGAGCCTCTGCTCTATAGCAGAAAACTTTTGGCGCTGTCACTTTGGCAGGGTGTCCGTAGTCTGACCGAGAAGATTAGGCTGATGTACTCTTAATATGGACGGCATATCTGAAAGCCGTTGGCAGATATGTTTAAAAAACGGAACTGATGTTATTGCATCGGGTCTTTAATCATCAAGGCAGCGAACCGGCCGTTCTGTTTCCAGAGGGACTCAGAGTGGGTGATTGAAGATTTCGCTTGTAGAAAGGCGTTAATTTCTGCAAATCCCGTTCGGGAGTTCGCCGAGCGAAAAACACGCACCGCCGTTTGACATAGAGTCAGACAAGTTATGCGGTGGAATGGGGATTATTATGAAGCAAAGAAAACTTAAGTCAGCAATGAAAAAAGTTTTAGCTGTTGCGCTTTCAGCTATGCTTTTGATCGGCTCAGGTACAACTGTTTTTGCCGGACAAACACTTGCTGAAAACATCAACTTTCAGGAGCAGGTAAAGCTCGACGATGTTTTGTACAATAGCAATTATTTCGGCGACTATGTAAAGGACAAGGCTAATGACTTTTCCGATATCGAGAACGCCGTAGTAAATGTTGATGTCAACAATTACATCGAATTTGAGGGTGCCGAGCCTGAAATCAAGTCGCTGGAAGGTAAAGATAATGTTCTTTACATAAGCAACGACAATGAAAGCGTAACATGGGAAATTACCGTTGAAGAAACGGGATTTTACCAGATGAACATTGAGTATCTTCCCGTTGACGGAAACGGTCTTGCCGTTTCAAGAGGTCTTATGATTGACGGCGAGTATCTCTATGATGAGCTCAGCAACATAAAGCTCGTTCGTCATTGGGTCGACTCGGATAAGCCTAAGACAAACAATCTCGGAGATCAGGTTCGTCCCTCTCAGATTGAAAATCAGGAGTGGACAAAAACAGCGATCTATGATGCTCAGGGCGAGTATTCCACTCCGTTAAAGGTTGCTCTTACCGCAGGAACTCACACTATTAAGCTGGTATTTATCGACCAGCCTCTCGCAATCGCATCCTTTGAGTTTGGCGCTCCCGAGCAGCTTAAGAGCTATGCTGATGTGCTCAAAGAGTGGAAGGCTGCGGGCTATAAGAATGCAACCAAAACCATTCGCTTTGAAGCAGAAGATAAGGACTATATCGATTACAAGACCGATTCCAGTATCACCATCGCTTCCAGCAGTGACTCAACTCTCACACCCGTTGGTATTACATCTAAGGTCTACAATCACCTTGGCGCAAGCAGTTGGGGAACGGGCGGTCAGGAGATCCAGTGGAGCTTTACTGTAGAAGAAAGCGGACTTTATCAGCTCGCTCCCAGATTTTATCAGGGATATGGCAACGGACTTTCCTCAACCCGTCAGATCAAGATCGACGGCGTAGTTCCCTTTGAGGAGTTTAATGAGGTCGTTTTCAGCTATGACACTAAGTGGCGCACCATGCCTTACGCTGATGAGGACGGAAATCCCTACCTTGTCTACCTTGAGGAAGGTGAGCACACCATTTCGATGAAGGTCGTTATGGGAGATATGACAGAGGCTATCCACCTTGTAAACGATATCACTTCAAAACTCTCTAATACATATCGTAATATCACTATGATTACAGGTCAGGAGCCCGACCTAAACTATGACTACCGTCTTGAACGTCAGATCCCTACACTTTTAGATGATCTTCAAGATATCGTTGACGAGCTCAAAGAGTGTATTGCAATTGTTGATGAGTTTGCAATTAAAACAACTCCTATCGAGAACAACTTCACAATGAGCTATGAGCTCATCGAAGAGATGATCAAAAAGCCCTCTAAGATTCCTGCAAAGCTTGCGGACCTTAGCTCATCTCTTACAAGTATCGGTACATGGCTCAGTGATATCAAATCCCAGTGCTATGCGCTTGACTACATTCAGTTTACTTCTCCCGATGCAGAGATAGTAAACGAGAAGAATACCTTCTGGGATTCTCTCTACGCAATCTTTGCAAACTTCATTCTTTCTTATCAGAAGGACTACAACGCTATTGGATTTATAGGAGAAGGCTCTGAGGACTATCAGACTATCGAGGTCTGGGTCAGCCGCGGTAAAGAGCTCTGCGAGATCTTAAAGGAACTTGTTGACGGCTCTTTCGGAGAAAAGTACAAGATCAATGTTAACATCAACGTTCTTCCTTCCGGCGCTCTCGGCGGCGGCACCAGCCCGCTCCTTCTTGCTATCAATGCAGGAACCGAGCCTGATGTAGTAATGGGAATAGGAACCGATGTTCCTGTTGATTACGCCATCCGTAACGCTATGTATGACCTTACAAGGTTTGAGGACTTTGAGGAGTTCAGCAAATATACCATTGATGAATGTTTTGTTCCCGTTGAGTATGAGGGCGGCGTTTATGCAATGCCTGAAACTATGGGCTTCAATGTTATGTTCTACCGTGAGGATATATTCACCCAACTTGATATGGAAGTTCCTGACACTTGGGATGATGTAATCGACACGTTGCTTCCTCAGCTTTATCAGTACAATATGCAGTTCTATATGCCTGTTGAAGTTGATATGATGGTATATCAGAACGGTGGAGAGTATTACTCTGATACAAGATACACAAGTACAGTTGATTCTCCCGAATTTATGAAGGGCTTTGAAACCCTCATTAAGATGTTTACCGATTACGGTTGTCCGGTTTCGGCAAGCTTCTTAAACCGTTTCCGTTCAGGCGAAATGCCCATTGGTCTCGGTGGATTTGATATGTATCTCCAGCTCGTTTATGCAGCTCCCGAGCTTACAGGCAAATGGAAGATGGTTCCCGTTCCTGCAACAGTTCAGGAGGACGGAACCCTTAACAGATGCTCCGGAGGTCTTACGGGTACCTGCTCTGCAATACTTGCAACAGCAGGGGACAGAGGAACCGCAGAGGCTTCTTGGGAATTCTTAAAGTGGTACCTAAGCGCTGACACTCAGGAAAGCTATGTTCGTCAGGTTGAGTCGATTATGGGTATCCAGTCCCGTATCTGTACTGCAAACCTCGAAGCATTCCACCGTATGTCTTGGAGTAAGGATGAGCTTGAAGTTATTCAGATTTCGTTCGATAACGCAAAGGCTATTCCTGCAGCACTCGGCGGATACTTCACAAGTAGACACCTTACAAACGCACGAAATCGTTGCATAATCAGCGGACAGAGCGTTCGTGAGTCGCTCGAAGAGGCGGCAGAGGCTATCAATAAAGAGCTTAAGAGAAAGCAACAAATGTATAATGTAAATCCCGAAGGATTAGAATAAGCCTTTTAGGTTTTTTATGGAGGTCAATATGGCTACAGCTACTATTGCAAAAGATACTTCCAAAAAACGTGTAAAAGCAAAGAAGGTTAAAGGCGGCGGCGTTAGCTCAACAAGCGCGGTTGTTACCGCAGTAATTTTCTTTTTACCGTTTTTGGTATTGTTCTGTATCTTTACTATAGGCCCTGTTGTAACTTCGTTGTATTACAGTCTTACCAACTATGACTTGATTCAGACACCGGAGTTTGTCGGGCTTTCAAACTATCAGAGTTTGTTCCTTGATGATGAGCTCTTTATGACCGCATTCAAGAACACACTTTACTTTGCACTTATTTCAGGACCTATCGGCTACCTTATGTCATTTGTTATGGCATGGGTGCTTAACGATATGAAGGGAAGAACAGCGTATGCTCTCGCATTCTACGCTCCCTCGATCACCAGCGGTACCGCTATGTCGGTTGTTTGGGGTTACTTCTTCTCTCCTGACCGTTACGGTCTTATCAACAATGTTCTGATCAACCTTGGAATTATCAGCAGTCCTATTCTCTGGACATCGGACCCCTCAACCATCCTTCCTTGCTGTATCTTTATTCAGATCTGGATGAGTATGGGTACCGGATTCCTCGTCTTTATGGCAGGTCTTCAGAACCAGAACAGAGAGCTTATTGAAGCAGGCTCGCTTGACGGTATCAAGAGCCGTTTCCAAGAGCTGTTTTACATAACTCTCCCCCAGATGAAGCCTCAGCTTCTGTTCGGCGCTATTAACACCATTTCGGGTTCGTTCGGCGTATTCAGCATTATATCTTCGTTCGCCGGATTCCCCACACCAAACTATGCCGGTCATACCATGGCCGCCCACCTATACGACTATGCTTTCGTAAAGTTTGAGATGGGTTATGCTTCTGCTATTGCGGTTATCCTGTTTGCAATTACATTTGCGGCAGGTAAGCTGTGTATGTGGATGCTGACCGATAAGGATTAACACTAATCTCAAAACTAATCTCAAAAAATCTATTATGAAAGGAAAGTATATAATATGGCAATGGTAAGAAAAGGCCTGCATATAAAATTAGGTAAATCCTATGTGCAGATTTCAACAAGCCGTGTGCTTCTTTATATATTCATTACAGCACTGGTTTGTTTTACAGCTCTGCCGCTGATTTATGTTATTACAACGGCATTCAAACCTATCGATGAGCTGTTAAAATTCCCCCCGCAGTTCTTCTTCAAAAGACCGACTATGCAAAACTTCAATGACCTTATAGTTGCGGTCGGTAGTACCAGCGTTCCGTTCCTCAGAAACATTGCAAACAGTGTTTTAACAACTGTTGTAACTGTTTTCCTCGCAGTTTTCGTTTCGTCACTCGGCGCTTATTCGATGGCGAAAATGGACCTGCCACTCAAGAAACAAATTTTCTCAGTTATTGTTGCTGCCCTTATGTTCCCGAGCGAAGTTACAACAATTCCTAACTATCTTATCGTTGACGGTCTTGGAATGATCAACACCTATTGGGCACTTATCATCCCCAAGGTCGCAGGTGCGTTCAACTTCTTCCTTATGAAGCAGTTCTGCGAGCAGATTCCCACATCGCTTCTTGAAGCTGCGAGAATCGACGGCGCTACCGAGCTTAAGATATTTACCAGAATTGTTTTCCCGTTCCTCTCTCCCGCATGGGCAACCCTTATAGTGTTCACATTTACATCTTGTTGGAATGATTCGTCAGGTCCTCTGATCTATATCACCAACGAGGCTATGAGAACCCTGCCCATTGCAATCAGCTCCATTTCAACCGGCGGTCTTGCACGTCAGGGTGCTATGGCAGCGGGAACACTTATTATGACTGCACCAACGATTATTATCTATACCTTGATGCAGCGTAGGGTTATTGAAACAATGGCTCACACCGGAATCAAATAAGAATAGGAGAAGGTCAGATGAAAAAGTTTTTACGCTGTGCCATTGTTACAGCCGTGCTTGCAGTACTTCTGGTATCTCAGGCTTCTGCCTTTAACTATTGGGATAACGGATATATTCTTGCACCGGATGGTAAAACAAGAATGGCAATGCCCAAGCCCTACACATGTGAGCAGGTCATCACCAGCTTTGAGGGCTCTGAGGTGTCAAACACACTCAATAACCCGCAGGACCTCTTTTTGAGCGATAGCGGTGAGTATTATATCGCTGATACCGGTAATAAACGAATTGTAAGACTTACAAACAACTTTGAATATGTAGCTGAGTACACCGGCGGAAACAGACTTTCCGCCCCCGAAGGCGTTTTCGTAACAAGCGAGGGCGATATGTATATTGCTGACTCGGCTGCTCAGAGGGTTGTTCACTTAGACCCCACAGGCGAGTGGGTTGAGGATTTTGTAATGCCCGAATCCGAGCTTCTTTACAACGTTACATACTTCTCTCCTTCAAAGGTCGCTTTAAACCCTGTTAATAATTATCTTTATGTCATTCAGGGTAAACAATTTATGTCAATTGATGCTGCTAATAACTTTAAAGGTTATATCGGCGCCAATAAGGTTGGATTTAACCTTATTAATTTCATTGTTATGACATTTGCTTCTGATGAGATGAAAGACCAGATGGATACCGTTGAGCCTGATGCATACTACAACTTCTGTGTTGCAAACGGCGGTAAGATCTATGCCACATCTGCTGAAGAAGACACCAGAATAAGTGTTATTAATACCGTTGGTACGAATACTTATCCTACCGGAGATTATGGTGAGGTCATCTATAATGATGCGGGTAAAAAGAAGGAGCCTGCATTTAAGGATATCTGCGTTGATGAAAATGAGATCATAACCGTAATTGAAGAGAATACAAGATGTATTTACCAGTATGATCAGGACGGAAATCTTCTCTGTATCTTCGGCGGCGAAGGTTCTACAGCAGGCTATTTCAATATGCCTTCGTCTATTGTATACGCCGGAAACGGAAGACTTGTAACACTTGATTCTGCTGATGCTAAAATTCAGGTCTTTGAGCCCACAGAGTTTATCACAACCGTTCAGAAGGCAGTTGTTGCTTATACTGACGGTAAGTATGATGAGTCTCTTGAGCTTTGGGAGTCTATCAAAAAAGATAACGCTAGCTATAGTCTTGCCAGAGAATTTATTGGTAAGATCAAAATGAAGCAAGGCCTGTATGCCGAGGTTCTGGACGATTTTAAACAAAGTGAAGACAGAGAAAATTACGGTAAAGCCTTTGAAAAGCTTCGTTATGAATTCATGCAGCAGTGGTTCTATGTAATTATTGTGGCGATCATAGTAGCGATTGTTGTGCTTGTTCTTCTTATGAAGCAGGTCAATAAGTATGTCAGAAAGATCAAAAAAGAATTCTGGGATGAATTGGAGGGATAGAGAATATGAAATGGCTTAAGTATTTCGTTTTGACTCTGTTCCATCCTGTTGATACATTCTATCTAATCAAGAAGAACAGAAAGAAAATTTCCAAATTGGCTGTTTTAGCAGTCCTTGCAGCAGCTGTTGCTATGAAAATATTGTATGTTTACACCGTAAACTTTACAATGTCTGCGACCACGGCTGCGGATGCTAACGCCATCATTGAAATCGGTGTTATTGTTGTGCCCATTCTTTTGTGGGCAATCGCAAGCTATGCGGTTATGACGATATGCGGCGGTGAATCCACCATTGGCGAAACTATTGCGATTTCAGTATATAGCCTCGCGCCGTATATAGTATGCACCCCTGTTATGATTGTAATTTCTCATATTTTTTCAGTCTCTGAGGTTGCATTTTTTAATGGAATGAACGTTGCAATTATTGCTTGGGTAGTTGTGCTTCTGTTTGTCGGCTTTATGCAATCAAACGGCCTCAGCTTCTCGCACGCCCTTGGATTTGCTCTGATTTCAATAATTGCTATGGCTCTTATTGCCGTAACAGTATTGCTTGCTTTTGGTCTTGGAGCACAGATAGTTAAATTCGTTCAGGAACTTGTTGCTGAAATCAAGTTCTTTACTCGATAGGGAGGTGGCAGAAATATGAAAAATAAAAAGAAACTAATCGTTATTGCTGCCTCGCTGACAATTGTTATTGCTATTGTTGCAATCATCGTGTTCTCGCCAAAGCTCACTGTTGACCAAAGTGTTATTGAACAAAACGCACATAAAACCGTTGCGACCGCCAAGTATCTTGGAGGAGAACTTGAAGACAGTGGTGAAGAATATGCCCTTGTTGGCGAAGCAGGCGGCTATCAGCTCTATTACAGAACATCGGATTACACCTTAAAAGTTATAGACACAAAAACCGGTATTGAGTGGAAGAGCCTTATTACCGATGAGGACTACATTCATAACGCCGATAAGGGTGAAACCGAAAATTCTGAAGCTGTCAGAACCAGATTTAAAAAGCTTTTTGAAATCGGTTATACAAACTTTTCCGAAATTAACCTTACAACCAGCTTGGTTGATGAGTTTATGACAACCGTCAAGCACTATAAGCTTGAAAACGGTTTTGCAATCGAAGCCGGTTTTGATAGTTATGGAATCAGCGTTACAGTTGAGTTTTGGTTGGACGAGAGCGGCCTTAATGTCCGCGTTCCTATTGATAAGGTTAAGGAAACCGCCGAATACGGTATCATGAGCCTTACGGTCCTTCCATCGTTCAGCGCTTCTACAAATGATGTGGAAAATGGTTTTGTCCTTATGCCTGACGCTTCCGGCGGTATTTATGATATCAAGCAGATTTCTGACAGGCAAACTTCTCTTACTATTGATACCTACTTCCCCAGAGATTTTAACCTTGATAAGATCGAGTCAAACAACCAGCAGGGTATCAAAAATGCAATGATGCCTTTCTTTGGGATTTCTAAGGGTACTAATGGATTTATTGGATATATTTCCGAGGGCGAGATGAACGGGTATATTACCTTTAACCCCAGCTCAGTTTACAAAGTAAACCGTGTTGCTGCTTCGGTAAACTACCGTAAATCTTATACCTATACAAATCCCTCAGGAGAGCCTGTAACTACAACAGAAAAGAATATTTCTGCAAATGATTTTGCTGTTCACTACAATTTCCTTACTGCAGAAGCTGAAAGTAATGTTACATATGCAGATATGGCAACCGAGCTTCAGAAGTACCTTGTTTCAGTAGGAAAACTTACTAAAACTGAAGCTGCTGAAAAAGAGGGCGTTGATGTAAACCTTCAGATGATCATGTCAACTAAGGTTGAAACAATGATCTCTGAGTACTTAAAGGTTATGACTAAGTGCAGCGATATCGAGGATATGGTTGCAGCACTTTCCGATGATGCTAAGAAAAATCTTAGAATTATGCTTCTTGGTTGGCAGAGCTCGGGATATAATGTTTATCCCAGTAGCGGAAAAATTGCCGGCGGTATAGGAAGCGTTAAGGAGCTTTCCAACTTCCTTACCGAGCAGGGCATTGAGAGCTATCTGCTTGATGACCTTGTTTATGCCTCGACTGATTCTCAGTACTTCTCGAAACAGAGCGATGCAGTTTGCAATGAAACTAAGATCCCCGTTACTAATACAGATGAAGATCAGTACGTAAGGAATGCATACAAAGAGTACCTCACCCTTACAGAGAAAACCTTGCCGTATCTTGCCAAAAACGATGTTTACGGTATAGGCTTTGATAAGGTCGGTTGGTATGTATATGATGATTTCCAGAAGAGAGTTGAGCTTACCCGTTATGACACCGTTGCGATATATAACGCAATGCTCAACGCCACCGAGGAAAAGGGAATGAAGGTTGCTATCCAGCGCGGAAATGCATACACATTAAATGTTGCTGACTACCTTTATGACCTTCCTTTAGAGGGCTCGGGATTTGAGCTTCTTGATAGAGATGTTCCTTTCTATCAGTTAGTAGTTCACGGATATATTCCTTACAGTATGGACACCCCCGGAAATATGGCTATAGACTATGATGTTGAAAAGCTTAAGTGGATCGAGTATGGCGCAGAGCCCACCTTCCTGCTTACTGAAGAAATGTCGGAAGAGTTTAAGGATTCAAAGGTTGAAAATGCTTTTGCGACCGAGCTTGAAAACTGGCTCGATGATATTTCGGCTATTGCAACTGAGTTTAACACAAAGCTTGCATTTACAGGCAACTGTACCATCACGGGTCATGACCAACTTGCTTCGGGTATTGTCCGCGTAACCTATTCTAATGGAAATAAGGTTTATATTAACTATAATCAAGAGCAAATAACCGTTGACGATGTGACCGTTAAGGCTGTCGACTACACTGTAGTCGGCGCTGACGGCAACATAGTCGGGTAGAGAGGAGAAAGACAATGGCTAAAAAATCAGATATCAATGCTGCAGCTCCGAAACAAAAGTTTTGGAACTTAAAGCGTAAAGAAAATATGAATGGCTATTTGTTCATTCTTCCTTGGCTTATCGGAACAGCACTTTTGTTTGTTTTTCCGATTTATCGTTCTATCGAAATGAGCTTTTCTAATATTATAAACTACACCGATTATACAATCGAATTTGTCGGTCTTGAGCATTACAAAAGAGCGCTTACTTCAGATACAGACTATCTGAATTCGTTTTTAAACAATATAAAAACTATGCTCCAAACCGTGCCGTTTGTAAATGTTTTCTCGCTTTTGATTGCTGTTATGCTTAATAGAAAATTCAAAGGCAGAACACTTTTCAGAGCTATCTTTTTCCTTCCTGTTATCCTTGGCTCAGGCTTTGCTATGGCACAGCTTATGAACCAGAAGGTTGACCAGGAGGCTATGGAAGCTGTCAAAGAGGTTCTTCTTCCCAGACAGGTTGCTATCTACCTTGGTGAAGAATTAACAAGCGCTATTTCTACGTTTTTGAATCTCATCAGTACGATTCTCTGGAAGTGCGGTGTTCCCATTGTTATCTATCTTGCAGGTCTTCAGGGTGTTCCAACATCTCTTTACGAGGCTGCCCGTGTTGATTCTGCAACCGAGTGGGAAATGTTCTGGCTCATTACCCTTCCTATGATTACCCCGATGATGCTTCTTAACTTGGTATTTACAGTTATTGACACCTTTACAGATTCACAGAACTGGCTGTTACGACTTATTGAGCGCACCAGCTTCTCGGGTAACTATGAGTACGAGTATGCTGCTGCTATGGCGTGGCTGTTCTTTATCTGGATTATCATTCTTGTTGCTGTAATATTCCTTGTTATGAGACCTTTCATTAATAAGGTAAAGGATAATTAAGGAGGGATAGAAATGGAAAAAACAAAATTTAGGCTTCCAACTAAGGATGATTTTCTTAAAGTATATAAAAAGTCACCCATCAAAGGCGTTGATCTCTTTCTATATGCAATGTTGATCCTTATGGCGTTTGTTTTCTTGTATCCCTTTTTGTATATGGTTATTACTTCATTTAAGAGCTATAGCGATATTATAAACGCAACAGTAAAATGGATACCAAGGAATATCACACTTAAAAGTTACTCAACAGCAATTTATGCTATGCGCCTTGAGCACACACTTCCCAACTCGCTTATCGTAACCTGTTTGGCTACTTTGGGCCATGTTGTTTCCTGCTCATTTATTGCATATGGCTTTGCAAGATATAAGTTCCCGCTTAGTGGAGTTTTCTTTTCAATAGTTATTCTGTCGATTTTGATGCCCATTCAGGTTATCATTATTCCTATGTATATTACATATTCGACATTCGGTGTTATTGGAACCTATATTCCGCTTATTGTTCCTTGCTTCTTTGGATATGGTCTTAAGGGTGGTCTGTTTATATTTCTATATCGGCAGTACTTCCTCGGAATTCCTAAATCACTCGAAGAAGCTGCAAGTATAGACGGATGCGGACCTTTGAAGACATTCTTTAAGATCGCTCTTCCCTCCGCAGGCTCAACAACCATCGTTTGTATCGTGCTTTCGCTTGTTTGGCACTGGAATGACTACTATGAGCCCGGACTTTACCTTAAGGAATACAACGATATGCTTCTTCCTCAGATCGTTGCATCCTTAAAAACTCTTGTTCAAAGTGTGCAGAACCAGCTTCTAGAAGGTGCCGGTGACGCCGGTGGTGCTGATGGAACTCTCTTCCACGACGGTGTTATTATGGCAGGAACCTGCTTCTCAATGCTTCCTCCTATGGTAGCGTATATCTTCTTGCAGAGAAAGTTTATGGAAGGTATCGAGCGCAGCGGACTTACCGGTATGTAATTTATTTGCAAACGCCTTTTTAATTTAAAAAGAAAAGCCGCTTTTAAAAGCGGCTTTTTTTGCATCTTAAACAGCAAATTTCTTAAGCTTTTCAAACAGCTCGTCGGCATTGTCGGTATGAGCAACAAGCTCGATGGGCTTTGCGAGGTCAAGACTGAAAATTCCCATAATAGACTTTGCATCAACTGTGTATCTGCCTGATACAAGGTCGATTTCAAAGTCGCTCATGGTAACGATCTCAACAAATTCCTTGACATTGGAGATGCTTGAAAGCGAAATGCTTAATTTTTTCATACAAAAAGCTCCTTTCCTACGCTTTGCTATTGCAAAAACTTTGAAAAATGATATAATTATTATATGTATTTTCTTATTAATTATATATTATACGGTTTTTAAAAGCAAGTCGAATTTTTAAATTAAGGTCGGTGAAAAGCTTGAAAGTTGCGGTTTATACTCTTGGTTGTAAAGTAAATCAATATGAATCGCAGTTTCTCTGTGAAAGATTTTTGGAGCGCGGGCATAAAATAGTCGCGCATACCGAGCCTGCCGATGTTTATATAGTTAATTCCTGCACAGTAACCTCTACAAGCGATAGTAAAAGCAAAAAAGCAGTAGGGCATTTTCGCAAGAAAAATCCCGATTCCGTTGTTGCGCTCATTGGTTGTTTTCCGCAGGCTTTTCCCGAAAAAGCCTATGATGTAAAGGCGGCAGATATAGTTCTGGGAAATGCCGAGAAGGGTAGAGTAGTGGGGCTTTGTGAAAAGTGCTTTGCCAATAAAGCGAGATTTAAGGCAGTGTGCGAGCAAACACTCCCTGCCGAGATCGAGCCTATGCAGATCTCGCGTTTCGAAGAGCGTACTCGCGCCCTTGTTAAAATTCAGGACGGTTGTAATCGCTTTTGTAGTTACTGCATTATTCCTAAGGCAAGAGGTAGAATTTGCTCAAAGCCGATAGACGAGATAGTGGAGGAAATAACTGCTCTTTCAAAGAACGGTTATAGCGAAATTGTCCTTGTGGGTATCGACCTTTCCTCTTACGGTAAGCAGTTTGGCAAGACCCTTACCGACGCGGTCGAAGCTGTTGCCGAGATAGACGGTGTCAAGAGAATAAGACTTGGCAGCTTAGAGCCCGAAATCATCTCTGACGAGGATCTAAAAAGGCTTTCGAAAATAGAAAAATTCTGCCCGCAGTTTCACTTATCTTTACAGAGCGGTTGCGATAAAACCTTAAAGAGAATGAACAGGCACTATAACTGCGATGAGTATAGAGAAATAGTAAGTAAAATCCGCTCGGCTTTTGAAAACGCTTCGATAACAACCGACGTTATGGTTGGCTTTGCAGGCGAAAGCGATGAGGATTTTGAGGACAGCCTTAAGTTTGTAAAAAGCATTGGATTTTTAAAGGTTCACGTCTTTCCTTATTCCATTAGAAAGGGAACACGGGCGACCGAGTTTGAGGGTCACATTGACGGCGAAACAAAGAAAAAACGCGCCCACATAATGCTCGCTGAAACCGAAAAAATCAGGCAGAAAATCTTAGAAGATCAGATTGGAAAAATGGTCGAAGTGCTTGTAGAGAGCAAGGTTAAAAACAACTGCGCCTTTGGCTACACAAAGGAATATATTCCTGTTTTTGTTAAGGATTGTACCCTGCCTGTCGGCAGCTTTTGTACTGTAAAAATTGAAAATGTAAAGAACGATGGCTGCGTAGCCATAGGAGGAATAAATAAATGAGCAAGGTCAAGACTACTTTAAAGCGCTTTTCATACCTCAGAGATTATAAGGTGCTTGAAAATGTAAAGATAAATGAGCATACCGTTGACTATTTGATGGTAGGTTCTTTTGGTATTCTGAGCGTCTGTTGTTTTGATAAAAAAGGCGAGCTTTACGGAAATGAACACGATGAAAATTTCGTAATAGTTGATAAGAAAACAAACCGCGCTAAAACTGAAAATCTTATCAAAAAAGCCAAAAAGGATACAGCGGTTCTTCGCGCGGTAATTTCAGAGGCTAAGCTCTATAATATTAAGATTGACAGCGTTATAGTTGTTGACGATAAAAGGTGTCAGCCGCTTTTCTCAGCATCAGATGTTCCCGTTGTAAAGCTTTCGGCGCTTTCAAAATTCTTAAATCAGGAAAAATACGATATTGACAATAAAGCGGACACCGATAAGATAGTTTCTCTTTTGACTAAATAAAAAGGCGGAATTTGTGTGATAAAAGCCATTGTAATTATTGCTTGTAAATTGCTTACTAAAATTGGTAAAATACTCGGCAAAGGCAGTAGCCTTCCCGGTAAAATAGCGCTTAAGATATGTCCCGATATTTTAAGCCGCATTTCCTACCCTGAATATGTTATAGCCGTAACAGGCAGCAACGGAAAAACCTCGAGCGTTGAGCTTATGGCACATATGCTTACTGAGTGCGGCTATAGCGTTGCTTATAATAAAGAGGGGTCAAATCAGATCGAGGGCGTTACAACCCTTGTTTTAAATAACTGCGACCTTTCGGGAAAGGTCAGGGCGCAGGTGCTGCTTGTCGAGAGCGATGAGCGCTTTGCAAGATACACCTTCTCGCACTTTGCGCCCACTCACTATGTAATAACTAATCTCTATAGAGATCAGCTTTCGAGAAACGGACATCCCGAAATGGTTTTTGATGCCCTTAAAGATAGTATTAAATCTGAGGATACCACCCTCGTTTTAAATGCCGACGACCCGCTGGTTTCCCTCTTTGCTAAAGGGCATAAAAACACCGTTTGGTTCGGTATGGATAAAACCGCGCTTTCAACAGAAGAAAACAATAGCGCCTATAACGACGGCGCACATTGCCCAAACTGCAAAGAGCCTATGGAATACGACTATTATCATTACGCGCACATCGGCTCGTATGAGTGCAAGGCTTGCGGCCATAAGAGGCAAAATACGCAGTATAGCATAACAAGCCTTGATTTAAAAGAGGGCAGGGCGGTCATAAACGGCGAGTATGCAATAAACCTCTTTTTAAAGAGCGTTTACAACGTTTACAACAGCCTTGCCGCATTTACAGTAGCAGCACTTGTCGGTGCAGATAAGAAAAAAGCCGCCGAGGCGATAAGCAATTACGTTCACAAAAACGGCAGACTTACCTGTTTTTCGTCAGGCGAGCGCAAGGGCGTTCTGCTCACCTCAAAGCACGAAAATTCGGTGAGCTATAATCAGTCTATCGCGCTTGCCTGCAGCAGCAATAAGCCCTGCTCGGTCGTTATAATTGTTGATGCCATAAGCCGTAAGTATTTTACAGGCGAGATATCTTGGCTCTGGGATATTGATTTTGAAAAGCTTGACTGTCCTGCAGTAGAAAAGATAATCCTTGCGGGCAGGTATTGCTACGACCTTGCAAACCGTTTTTCGTATACCGATATCGACAGCAAGAAGATCGAAATCGTTTATAACACCGCCGACCTGCCAAGCAGATTTGCGCTGGGCAGCGGCGACATAATTGCCATAACCTGCTTCTCTGACAGAGACAAGCTCCTTTCAAATGTAGAGGTGCTTTCTCCCGAGGAGTTTGTGCTTCCTTTTTAACCTTAAACGAGGTGAAATTATGACTGTAAAAATTCTTTCTCTGTATCGCAACCTTACAAACCTTTACGGAAGCGATGCAAATATCCGCTGCCTTAAAAAGCATATTGAGGAAACGGGAAATGCCTGCGAGGTAACCTATTTAGAGCTGGGTGAGGCTCCTGATTTCTCTGAGTATGACTTTGTTTATATGGGGGCTGCAACAGAGCGCAGCCAAAAGCGCATTTTGAGCGAGCTTATGCAGTACAGGGCTGAACTTAGCGACTATATCCAAAGCGGCGGACTTTGCCTTTTCTGCGGAAACAGCTTTGAACTGCTCGGAAAGAGCATAACCGCTCTTGACGGAACTGTTTTTGATGCGCTTGACTTTTATGATTTTGAAACTGTAGAGGTGGCACGCAGAGTGGTTGTTGACACCGTTTGCGACTGCCGCTTGGTGCCTGAAAAAATAGTCGGCTTTATGAACAAGCAGAGCAGAACAACTATCGTTACAAATCCGCTTTTCAGAGTTATAAAGGGAGCGGGAAATGCCCCCGACAGAAATGATGAGGGCATCTGCGATAAAGGCCTTTTTGCAACCGAGCTTTCTGGGCCTCTGCTTGTGAGAAATCCGCACTTTCGCGCAATGCTTGAAAAGAAAATTTATGAGAAAAAGGGCATAGAGGCTCTGCCGCTTTATTTTATGTATGAAGAAAAAGCGTATAAAGAAAGCCTTAAGGGATTGAGCGTTTAATATTCGGTAATGCCATCGCCGATTTAATATGTTGGAGGTAAAATTATGACAGTAAAGGCTCAGGATATTTCTTATAAAAAAGAAATGCTCAAAAAAATCAGGTGCTTTGTTCTTGATATGGACGGCACAATCTATCTTGGAAACGAGCTGTTTCCGTTCACCCCCGAATTTCTTGAAACTGTTAAAGCGGTAGGAAAAGATTATTGCTTTTTCACAAACAACTCCTCGAGAAATCCCAAAATGTATGCCGACAAGCTCAGAAACTTCGGCATCAGCAATGTGGGCGATGAGGATGTCTGCATCTCAAACGAGGTGGCTATCCGCTACATAAAGGCAAATTATGAAAACCCCAGAGTTTTTGTTCTCGGAACCCCCGCGCTTATTGAAAATTTCAAGGCTCGCGGCATCACCATTGACGAGGAAGATCCCAACCTTATGGTGCTCGGCTTTGATACCACACTCTGCTATGACAGACTCAGCCGCTTCTGCCAGTTTGTCCGTGACGGCGTCGATTACATCGGCGTAAACGCTGATTTAAACTGCCCAATGGAAGGCGGAAAGTTTATCCCCGACTGCGGCTCTATTGCAAGACTTGTTGAGTCGTCTACAGGAAGATTTCCCGAGTTCTTCGGTAAGCCTTCGCCTTACACCCTTAAGTTCATCGTTGACAGAACGGGTCTTAAGGAAGAGGAGATTGCTTTTGTCGGCGATAGACTTTACACCGACATTGCGGTAACAGAAAATTCCGATGCTACCTCTATATTCGTCCTGACGGGAGAGGGTACTCTCGACGAGGCTATAAACGGCCCTCACAAGCCCGATTTAATAATGGAGTCGCTTGCTGAAATGACAGAACTTTTAAAGGAAATCTACAATAAATAAAAAATACCAGTTCCCGCCGAAAACGGCGGGATTTTTTTGCATAAAATATAGAAAAATAATTGAAAAAATCTGCTTTTTGTAGTAAAATATAGGTAGCAAATTTGAAAGGATGTCTGTTATGCCCCTTGATATCGGAATTGACTTAGGAACTGCGACCGTTCAGGTCTACGCAGGTGGAGAGATCTTACTTAGCGAGCCTTCGGTTATCGCGTTTAATAAAAATACAGGAAAGGTTCTGGCTGTCGGAAAAGAAGCCCAGACCATGATAGGCAGAACCCCCTCGCATATCGTTGCGGTGCGTCCTCTTGAGAAGGGCGTTATCGCCGAGATAAGAAGCTGTCAGAAAATGATAAAATACTTTGTTGAGAAAACCTGCAAGAACAGAATTTTAAGGCCGAGAGTTGCCATCTGTATTCCTTCTGTAGTTACAGAGGTGGAGCGTCAGGCTGTTGTTGAGGCTGCCGATGCCGCAGGCGCTAAAAGCGTTATCACTATCGAGGAGCCTATGGCCGCTGCAATAGGAGCGGGAATTGATGTTCTTCGCCCCGGCGGAAATATGATTCTTGATATCGGCGGCGGAACTGCCGATATTGCCGTTATAACCCTTGGCGGCATTGCCGAGTCGGTTTCTCTTAAAATTGCGGGCAATACCTTTGACGAAACTATAGTTAAAGCAGTTAAAACCAATTACAATCTCGTTATCGGAACAAGAATGGCCGAAAAGGTTAAAATCAGCCTTCGTGATGCTATCGAAAACGGCGAGATGATTGAGGTAAAGGGCAAAAACGCGATGACTGGTATGCCCGAGATGATAAAGCTTGATCCTAAAGAGGTCAGGGGGTATTTTGACGAGAATTTTAAGATCATAGTTGATGCCATTATTGCAACCCTTGACAAGACCCCCCCTGAGCTTGTTGCCGATATCTCAGAGCAGGGAATATATCTTACCGGCGGCGGAGCTATGGTTTACGGCCTTGCTGATCTTATAGAAGAAAGAACAAAGATAAAGACTGTTTATCCGCAGGATTCCGAAAAATGCGTAGTTGTCGGAGCAGGAAAAGCCTTTGAGTACCTTGGAGAACTTCAAGATGGCCTGATTTCCGAGCGTAAAATGTAGTTAAATGAATACTGGCTTCGCATAATGCACAAAACGGGTTTTTTAGTATTGTATGTTATGACGAAAATTAAAAATCCGCCTTTAATTTGTTTACAAATGTCTTGAATTATGGTATTCTTATTGTATATTAAGGATACTGGGTGTACTATAAACTTTTATGTTTTTCCGTATCAGATTAATATTGTACGAAAGAAAATTTCATATAAGAAAGGAAAAGAGAAAATGAAACTTTCGAAAAAGATTGTATCAATGATTCTCGTAGCTGCAATGGTCATAGCACAGGTCAGTGTGCTTCCCCTTGCAAGCGAGGATTATTCGTCAGGCCTTGGAGATAGCGCCAGCTATGCATTAAAGGTTCCTGATCTTGAATCTGTCGGCTATGGTGATGGCCCTCAGGCAGGAGAAGGAGCTTGGGTTGCTTCTTCCCCTACGCTTGGAAGAAATGAAACCAATGATGACTACGCTGCAGATATTAAAGGCAACATTTTTATCACCGGCACCGATGAAAAATTCTTTGTGCTTACTCCCTCTGCGGAAGACGATTATGTTGTTTTTAGAAATGCGCCTGCAAATACATATACAGCCGGAAACACCATTTTTAACGGTATCCCCAGCTCTATAAAAGCAAACGGCTTTGCAATTCGCATTAAGGGATCTGCAACAGCGGCTGATAAGCTTGTAATCGACCTTGCTCTTACTAACAAGAGAGGTACTGAGGTTGCTTATACCGCAAAGAGCAACATTCTCTTTATGGATGCTAAAACCGGTTCCGTAAGCGAAATTTCTTACACAGCTAACGGTATAGAGCTTCCCGGTTCTGCTAATGGTTGGCTTTATGTTTCCTTCACAGGTCTTGTAGATGAAGAAAACAAGACCCTTACAGAAAACTATGGCGATTTTATAAAGAATTCGGATAGCTACAACCCCAATAATACAGGTTATAAGGGTATCAAGATCACCTTTACAACTGCCGACTACCTCAATAAGACCCTTTATGTCGGAAATGCAATGTTCGTTGAGAACCTTGAGTCCTTCAGAAAGGTTCATGGATCTCCTGATGCTCCTGCTTTAGAGGCTGTCACCGAAAACAGCATTACTGTTAAGGCTGTAGACGGTGTCGAGTTCTCTATCGACGGAACTAACTGGACAACTAAAAATGCCTTTACCGAGCTTGAGGACGGAAAGAGATATACCGTTTACGCAAGATATGCGGGCAAGACCAGCACATCTTTTGCAACTTTTGTTACTAATGGTGTCAGATATCCCGAGGCTGTTGAGGTAACTGTTGACAGCATTAAGGTTGAGGTTGTCGATGGTCAGGAATATTCAATCGGCGGTGCTGATTGGAATACAACAGGTATTTTCACTGAACTTAACGCAAATACAGAGTATAAGGTTATGACTCGTCTTGTCGGCGATACAGCAACTAAGATCTCCGCAATTTCAACTGCTCGTTATCCTTATGCCAGCATTAAGGATGAGGGTGCGTACTATGCTCTCAATATTGAAGACGGCATAGAGGAGCTTACCGGAAACTTTGGTAAATTCTCCGGCTCTGTTACAGCTCTTCCCGTTGAAAATATCGATGGAATGAACTATGTTGTAATCTCTCCTGCTGATATGACCGAAGGCACTGCCACTATTGGAGCAACCGCTCTTACCTACGGCAGCGCAACCTATGGCCTTCCCGATGAAATGATCAAGTATGAGGACTTCATTGGATTTGCTGTTAAAATTAAGGTTGTCGGCGGAACTGCAGGAACAGTTTCCAAGTTTAATCTTGTAAACTTCCATTCAAATACTATTGTTGATGGCGACTATACCTTCCTCGATGCTACCGACGGTTCTGTATCCACTATCACCAATAAAGGCGGATTTGTTGTAAATGGTGAGATGGACGGATGGATCGTAATTCCTTTTGACAACATCTTAAACAGCAACGGTGATGCAATAACTCCCGATGCCGCAAAGGCTGTTTATAAAAACCTTGATTTTACAATCCTTGGTTCTGCTTCCGGCAGCAACTGGACCGGTAGAACTCTCTATGTAGGAAAAGCTCTTTTCTACACCGATTATACCGCTCTTGAAAAAGCATATACTATTCCTGATACAACAGTTATCGTTGCAAGAGACAGAACTTCGATCACCATTAAAAATGTATCAGGTATTGAGTATGCGATCGTTCTTCAGGGTGAGGAGCCTACTGAGGAAACTGTATGGCAGACAAAGGCAAAGTTTGAAGATCTTACAACAGACACACATTACACAATTTATTCGAGATATCTTAAGAGAACAAGATGTAATACTATTGATGTCAAGACCAGACTTGAGAGCACAACTCTTGTTGCTCCTACACTCAACGATGTTGAGGTAACTGAAACAACTATTACTGTAACAAACGCTCCCGAGGATCATTTCTACTCGGTAGACGGCGGTATCACATGGTTTGAGTATGGCAAAGTTGTAGGTCTTGCCCCCGGAACCGAGTACAACCTTACTGCTAAGGTATTTGAGGGAGAAGTTACCTCCGAGCCCATCATTGTCTGGACTCCCAGTTCTCCGTATTCAACAGGTAAGGGCGACGGCGCAAGCTACTTCTTTAAGGTTCCTACAGTTGCCGACACTAAGTCGAATGATAACGGTGAATACATCTTAAAGGCTCAGAACAACAATTCATGGTGGGGCAGCGCCCTTGCGCAGAATCCCGACACCCTCCTTCCCGCAAGCTCAGACGGCGGCGGAGCACTCTTTATTGACACAATTGGTGGTGAGAGATTTGTTACCATCCAAAATATTGTGGAAGATGCCAACGGTAACATCAGTACTAACACTACTGTTAACGGTGAAAAGCACTGGGGCGGTGTTAAGGGTATTCCTGATGAAATTCCTTACGAAACTATCGAAGCATTTGCGTATCGTATCGCTGTAACTGGCGGTGAGGAAGGTCAGCCTTCTTCCTTCGACTTCTATCTTAACCTTACAGGTCAGGTTAGAAGTTCAAGACTTAAGAGCCTTACCTTTATTGACGCTGAAACAGGCGAGATTTCTCAAATCGAGTACTCTAACGGTATCAAGGTAACCAGTGAAATCAATGGTTGGATCATCATTCCTGTTGATGCCTATAAAGAAGATGCTGATGCTTATCGTGAGGAGATGAAGACACTCTTTAGTGCTGTTCAGGTTTGGATGCATCACGGTTCTAAGTGTTCTCACGGCTCCGGCTATAGCGACTGGACCGGCAGAAAACTTCACATAGGTGATAGTGTATTTGTTTCCAACGTTGATGCATTCCTTAAAGAAAATGCAACTCCCAATACACCTGAGCTTCTCGAGAAGGATTGCTATTCAATTTCTGTAAATGCTATGCCTAATATGGAATATGCAATGGATCTTAATAATGACGGAACTCCCGACTGGGATAATGCTACAAGATACGGTAAGTTTACCGGTCTTACTGCCGAAACCGAGTATAAGATCTATGGTAGATACATCAATGGTGCCTATGTTTCTGCACCACTCACTGTAAGCACTGATATGGAGGATCCCCCGCTCACAACCCCCGTTCTCGTAAGCAAGACCGATGCTCAGATAGTAATCGAGGTTATCCCCGGTCTTAAGTATACCTGCGATAACGGACTTACCTGGAATGAACTTGGCGTGTTTGATAATCTCGATCCCGAAACTGTATACGAGATTTACGGTAGAAACAAGCTTAACGGCGCTCAGACCGCTGTTCTTGAGGTAACGACCGATAAGGTTGAAAATCCCTATGATCGTGGCGACGGTTCCAGTGAATACTTCCCGATGCGCAGATATGAGGGTGATACCTATAAAGAGTATTGGGTAGGCGCTGCTCAGTATGCTGAGGGCGAAACCACTCTTCCCATCGTTGAAATCGACGGCGAAAGAATGATCGACTTTAGTGTTAAGACCGATCCTTCAGCGGAATCCAATATGAGCCTTTCACAAGCAAACACCTATGGTGTTGCAACAGGCTTCCCCAGAAGCATCTGGATCAACAACTCTTGGGGCTTTGCGATCCGTATGAAGCTCACAGGCTCTGCAGGCGCTAATACTATTTCTATGTACTTTAACTGCAGTGGACAGAAAGCACAGCCCGCCGGCACATATTATATGATTGATAAGGCAACTGGAACTTGGAAGAAGCTGACTGCTTCTGGAAGCAACTATGTATTCTCTGAAGGCTTTGACGGATGGCTTATGATTCCGTTTGAAACCTATTATAAGAGAGACGGAATGACTGCTGCTGAGATTCAGAACAACTGGACCAGCATCCAGATGTTCTTAAGAGCAGGCGACCAGTCTGACTGGATGAACAATAAGCTCTACATTGGTGATATAGTTGTTGTTAACGATGCTAACGAGTTTGCTAAGAATCACGCTCCTAACACCGAGAACGGAATCGTTGCAGACGGATACAATAAGGTAACCGTTCCCGAGATTCCCGGCGTTATGGCTAACGATTGTAGCGCAGGAGCACTCAATTCTGATATTGTTGCTCTCTCCAATGTTGTTGCTACAAGCGTAAACCTTAAGAAGCACTATGAGTCCAGCGCAGCAATAGGACTTAGCGTATCGAATATGGCAAGTGCAACCTTCATAAACGATGCGCTCAATAAGAAAGAGCTTCCTCAGGAACTTGTTGACAATGTCATCACCTCGATGGGTATGTCCGTCTATGTATATGTTCCTGAAAGATTCTCCAACAAGGTCGGCTTTGATGTTAGCGCACTTGAAAGCGGAACAGAAAACTTCTACTTCAATGAAGAGTATTATTATACTGTATCTGACGGTGTAGCGTCTAAGAATTACGGTCCTATTGAGCTTAAACCCGGATTTGACGGTGTAGTCGTAATTCCTTTCGACAACTTCAACTATGACGCGACCTTCTCAACATTCGTTGACGGTATGCTCTATGATATCGACACACTGGCTGACTTTACACTTTCGTTCAATGTTGAGGATTATCCCGCTCTCTCAGAGGGAAGCATCTATGTCGATGACTTCTATCTCTATCAGAATCTTGATGATTTCCTTGCATATATGCTTAAAACTCAAGGCGTTGACGAGTATTCGATTTACGACAATGTTCTCACAATGCGTAAAGACGAAACTGACCTTCCCAGAAGTATGGCTAACGATTGTACCAGCATCACTGTAGATGAGGGAATCTACTCTGTAGAAAATATCGAGCTTAAGCTTATTGATAGAACAGATATTATTGATTCCTATATTGAAATCGAAATCGGTAACGGTGCATCTTCGGTAATGTTCAAGAGCTACGCATATTGGGATGATATGTCTGACGAGGAATGGGTCAATCTTATGAACTCAACAGGTGTAACCTTCTGGATCAGTGTTCCTGAGAATGCCCCCATGACCGTTGGTCTTGACCTTGAGGTTCTTGAAAACGAGGAAGAATACTTCCTGTATGATCCTAATACATATTACTATACCGTTCAGGACGGAAAGGTATATCATGTAAACGGATACCTCGAGTTCGCTCCCGGATTTGAGGGAATGGTCGTAATTCCTCTCGAGAACTTCTACTTCGACGCTGGTTACTCCACAGAGATTGACGGCCAGCTCTATGACCTTAACAACGTAACCTACTTTGGTATGTACTTTGATACCGGATACTATGCTTCGATCGGCGGAACCAAGATTGCGGTCGACGACTTTGCATTCTGCCAGGGCAACTACCGCTTCATTGATGCTGTTTGGGCTAGCCAGACCGGTAATAAAATTACTGAGGTAGACCCTGAGTACTACAGCAGCCTTATGACTTCCGAATTTGAAATCATTGAGGTTTCTGAGCCCCAGACTGCCTCATCTGTTGATGTAAGCTCGATGGCTCCTATCGCTGTTGTAAGCGGATTGGCTCTTCTCGCAGCAGTTGTAATTGCTAACAGAAAGAAAAGAGCAGAGGAAAACTAAAACTTCTTAAATTAAAAACAGGTGGCGAAAAAAACGCCACCTGTTTTTTTGTATAAATTGTAGAAATATTGATTTTAATGTGGTATACTTATATAAAGATCAATTTAAGGAGTAAACCATGTTCGGAAGTATCCGTTTAAAAGCATGCGCTAAAATAAATCTTTGTCTTGATATAATCGGAATAAGAAAAGATGGTTACCATCTTATTGAAAGTATTATGCAGAGTATTGAACTGCACGATACTGTTTCTGTGTACCGCCGAAATGATGGCAAAGTTCGTGTTTTTTGCGATAATATTGGTATCCCTGAAAAATCCAATGTTGCCTATAAGGCGGCCAAGGTTTTCTTTGAGGCGGCTGATCTTAATGAGAGTGCAGGAGCAACTATTTATATTAAAAAACGTATTCCCAGTCAGGCGGGTCTCGGCGGCGGAAGCGCCGATGCTGCAGCCGTGCTTGTTGCTTTAAACAGGCTTTATAAAACCGGCATTTCTGAGGACAAGCTTAGCCTTCTTGGCGCTAAGGTCGGCGCTGATGTTCCGTTTTGCGTTTGCGGCGGAACAAGGCTTTGTAGGGGAATAGGCGAGATTCTTACCAAGCTTGACGATTTAGATGATTGCTATATCGTGCTGGTAAAGGGCTATGACGGCGTTTCAACAAAGCAGGCTTACGAGGATTATGATAACGCCTCTGATTTGGTTTGCCTTAGGCTTGAAAAGGTTGTTGAGGCAATTTCTGCAGGCAATTTTGAGGCGCTTAAAGGTAAACTTATAAATGTTTTTGAGGAAAGTACGAGTATACAGGAAGTGTCTGTGCTTGTTAATGCCCTTCGCGAAGCAGGAGCTGTTGAAGCCGCTATGACGGGTAGCGGTAGCGCTGTTTTTGGTATTTTTACTGATAGAAAAAAAGCAAAAAAATGCGCCGCAGAGCTTAAAAAAAGCTATCCTTTTTCTTGTGTAACCCGCCCCTCAGTTCGTGGAGTTTATAGATTTTAATAAAAAGCCGCATTAAAATGATGTGGCTTTTAATTTTGATTAAAAAAGACTACTATAGGTATTGACTTTTTTTAGAAAAGACAGTATAATAATTAATGCTGTTGTAAGCAAATGGGCCTTTAGCTCAGTTGGTTAGAGCAACCGGCTCATAACCGGTTGGTCCGGGGTTCGAGTCCCTGAAGGCCCACCATTTGCTCGTAAAAGAGCTATTCGGCGGCAGAAATCTGCCGCCGAAAATATAGGGGTATGATGTAATGGTAACATGCCGGTCTCCAAAACCGTTCTTGAGGGTTCGAGTCCTTCTACCCCTGCCAAAGCAGAATGCCACCCATTTGGGTGGCATTCTGCTTTAATAAGACGTGAATAGGACTCGAACCCGAGAGGGCGCGAGCGTGAAGCAAAACAGTCCGCTGGACTGTTTTGTAGCGAGTGTGCGCAGGCGGGTACCGAAATGCCAGCGGCATTTGGGTCGCCAAGCAGATAGCCTGCAAAGCAGGCGACGAGTCCTTCTTTTTCTCTTGTGTATGGCGATAAATTGTGATATACTTAAAGAAAGTAATAACGAAATTATTTCATCGCTATATCAGCCAAGGAGAACGACAAATGATCCACTATATGAATCTAAAGCCGCAGCCGTTTGATATGATTGCAAGCGGAGCGAAAACCATTGAGCTGAGATTAAATGACGAGAAAAGGCAACAAATCAAGGCTGGCGATACCATAGTTTTTACAGAAACGTCTGACCGTAATAGGCAGATAACCTCAGAGGTTGTTGCTCTGCACAAATTTTGCGGGTTTGCACAGCTTTACGAGGCCCTGCCGCTCGACAAATGCGGCTATCTGCCCGAGGAAATACCCACCGCAAGCTATAAGGATATGGAGGAATATTATTCCGCTGAAAAGCAGGCTCAATATGGCGTGCTCGGTATAGAAATTCGGGTTGTAAGTGTAAAATGATAAAAGAGCAGGGCGTAAGCCTTGCTCTTATTTAGTATTTATGATACAATAAAACAAACATTTATTGTGATGAATTTTTCAAAGGAAAGAGATTTTATGCAGACAGAAAAAACAATACAAGGTAAAAAAGTTCGCCCTCAAATGTTTGATAATGCTATTATCATAGCTATATTATTAATATGTAATGCTGTTGTATGTGCTTTTTTTCCAACATCAGATTATGCAATTGTTTCTCTTATTATGACACCCATGATACTTATACTGGTTCTTGCCACAATTATTTCGTCTAGATACGTTATTTGTGTGCTTTGCGAGGATAGACTTTATTATTATATATCTCGTGCTCATTGGATGGAGTTTGTCGTCGTTTCGGGTAGCAGAAGAAAAGTAGTGTCTAATGATGGATGGATTATGTATTATGATATACAAAAATGTGAATACCTGCCCGCAACTCGTCGTCTTCCTTCAAGAGTAGTGTTGTATGGAGCGGATTTTGAATTAACTATTCCCGGCGTGGGTAGACGATTTATAAAACAGATCGAGGAGCGTCAGGAGTCCTATGGAATTAACTTTACAGGGGTAAGTTCAACAACTGTAAGTCAGCTTCAAACCGAGCGGGTTAAACGAGATGGTTTGTGGAAAGATATATGGGAAAGCTTCGAGAATGGAACGCTTGAAAATGTGATTAGCGACTATGAGATTGTTAGGATTGAGGCAAACGAGGATATTGACGTAATAGATATTTGTATCAATGCCGGCGGCCAAGAGATCGATTTTAATATAGATGATAGTAGTATCTTTATGTTAGCTCCTGAAATTGACGTAGATAAAACAATTTATCATGAAAACATAGCAGATTTGGACACTCTATTTTCTGCTATGCGCGAATTTATTAGCTGTAATTATTAATCAACATGGGACAACTTTGTGAGGTAGATATAATTTAAAAGAGCAGGGCACAAGCCTTGCTCTTTTTACTTTAAAATGGTATAATAAACCAAAGGCGGTGAGGTTTAATGTATATGTTTCCACTCTTGTTGTTTTTTTCTATATTTTTTGCGAGATTTAGTACAACCTATGATAGCAGGAATTGCACGGGAAAATACATAGTTATAAAAAACTGCACATTAGCCAAGCTGTTAGTTGAAAAAGCAAGTTTTTTTGATAAAGGCAAATACACGTTGCAAAAAGATAGAAATAAAATGTCTGTTATAGGATTGATATTTTATCTATGTAATGTTTTTGTTATTACTCTGTTTGGCGTTCTTTTGCTTTTGCCGCAAATACCTTGCGCACCTCTTGAAATAGATGCGACAAAGTTGTACTTGTATGCGGATACAGTAAATACAAAAATCCCCATTGTACTTGCAATAATTCTTTTGTGCGTTGAATTTTTGCATATTTTGGCTTTAATGTTCCGTTATAGAAAAGAAGTTGAGCAGAAGTGGATTAAAGGTTTGATTTTTGTTTTGTCAATTGTTGGCGGTTTAGCTTGTGGCACCGTGATAATTGAAATGCTTTTTGAATTATTTAAATGGTAATATAATGGGGTCTGACCTTTTATGGCAAAAAGAGCAGGACGCAAGCCTTGCTCTTTTGTAATTATTGTGATATAATTAACAGGATGTCTTTTAGCAAAAACTTTTTTGAAAGGAATATGCACAATGAACAAAATCGACAAAAAATATGATGCCCTGTTCACACCGTGGAAGATCGGCAATGTGGAGATAAAAAACCGCATTGTAATGTGCCCGATGGGCGGCACCTCGCTTTTCGGCTGGTTTGAGCTGGGCGGTTGCCACTTTGATAAGGAGGCGGCAAAACTTTTTCTAAAGCGAGCAAACAACAACGTTGGACTTATTATCCCCGGTATTGCGCCGCTTCGTGATACCTTCTGGGGCAAATGGCTCTGGCAAAATCCTAAAATGTTCGATGAGCTTAAAGAGTTTATGGACGAAATACATAAGACCGGCGCAAAGCTGTTTGTTCAGCTTACTGCGGGAATGGGTCGCTCCTGGGCTATTACAGAGCTGGTTGCTCCTCTGCATAAAAATAAAATCACCCGTGCTATCGTAAAGCCGATTATTGACACCTCTCAC
>CAZDSQ010000013.1:0-30783 GCA_964508295.1 uncultured Oscillospiraceae bacterium
CCCTTTAGGCAAGGGAGCCTGATTGGGTTTTCTCTTTAAAATCATTTTAACATATCTTTTTAAGTATTGCAACAAGCGGGGATTTGACCTTTTATATCAAAAATGATATAATCAACATATAAACTACTTTTGAGGTGGGTAAATGAACGTTTTACATATGAAATACGCCGTTGAGATTGCAAAGGCGGGCTCGATAAACAAGGCGGCCGAGGCGCTTTTGGTGGCACAGCCGAACTTAAGCCGCTCGATAAAGGAGCTTGAGGCTGATCTCGGCATCACGATTTTTGACAGAACGGCGCACGGAGTCAGCGTTACAGCGGACGGTGAGAAATTCATAGGCTACGCCGAGCGAATTCTCAGGCAAATAGACCACGTTGAAGAAATATTCAAGTCAGATAGCGCCGTAAAGCGCAAGTTTTCCATTTCGGTTCCCCGTACAAGCTACATTTCTGACGCATTTACCGAGTTTACCAAAAAAATCGGCGGTGAAGCCGTTGAGCTTTTCTACAAAGAAACAAACTCTTCACGAGCCATCAACAACATTCTTCACGCCGACTACAACTTAGGCATTATCCGCTACGCCGAGAATTACGACAAATATTTCGAGCAGATGCTGGAAGAAAAGGGACTTATAGGTGAGGTTGTTACCAAGTTTAACTACGTTCTTACAATGAGCAAAAACAGCCCGCTGGCATTGCTTGACAAACTAAGGTTTCGCGACCTAGAGCCCTACATCGAGGTTGCCCACGCCGACCCCTACGTTCCCTCGCTATCGCTCGCTCAGGTTAAAAAAGAGGAGCTGCCCGACAACATCGCAAGGCGAATACTCGTTTTCGAGAGAGCCAGCCAGTTTGAAGTGCTTTCGGAAAATCACGAAACGTTTATGTGGGTTTCGCCCGCTCCCGACAAGCTGCTTGAGCGCTACGGGCTTGTTCAAAGGCAGTGTGAGGAAAACAAAAAGATTTACAAAGACGTGCTTATATACCGCAAGGACTACAAGCTCTCCGAGCTTGACAAGCTTTTCATAAGCGAGCTTTCAAAATCTAAAAAAGAATACTTTTAAAAACAAAAACGCCTCTGCAATTGCAGAGGCAATTTTTTTATCCTTTTGGGTGATTTAGCCCTTTGGGCAAGCCAATGATATAGTCAGCTGACACCCCATAAAAATTACACAATTTTATTAGATGCTCTATCGGCAGCTTTCTTTTCCCATTTTCATATTCGCTATAGTATTGTTGTGTTGTTCCTAAGAGCATTGCTATATCTTTTTGGCTTATCTTTGGCTCGTGATCTTCTCTTAATTCTCTTATTCTCTTTGCGTAATCCATAATTCTCACACCTCTTTATTTAATTATACATACATCATAAATAATGTGTTGACTTTACACGATAAGTGGTGTATAATTATTTTGTTGTACATTACTTATGGTGTAAAAGGAGTTGCAATAATGACAATACTTAAAAAGCTATATAACGGACAGATAAATATTGTTGAAAAAGCGATTAAAAGAGGCAGTGAATATGATAGGCTTAACGAGCTTTCTTCAGAGGTCGAGGATAAGCTTGTTGAAACCATAAGTAAGCAGGAAAAACAGCTTTATGAGAAGATTGTTGAGCTGAGATTTAACCAAGAGGACATTTTGCTTGAAGAGACCTTTACCGAGGGTTTTCGTATTGGTGCATTGATTATGCTTGAAGTTCTCTCCGAGCCAAAAAGTCAGTTTGAGCCGATATATAAAAGCGAACAAAAAAGGTCAGATTCATAATGAATCTGACCTTTTAGTTATAGAAAACTATTACGTTTTATCTATGCCTCTTTTTTGTTTGTGATGAGCTTAATAACAAACAGAGTTGCTACTGTGAGCACAACTGCGATAGCAAGCGAGATAACAACGTTCTGAACAAATGCTGCAATAATGAAGGATACGAAGGAAATTGCCGCAACGGTCAATGCGTAAGGCATCTGGGTTGAAACGTGGTTAATATGGTCGCATCTTGCGCCTGCAGAGGACATAATGGTTGTGTCCGAAATGGGCGAGCAGTGGTCGCCGCAGACGGAACCTGCAAGGCAGGCAGACATCGACATAACACCGAGAGAATCGCCAACGGGGAATATTGCAAGAACGATAGGAATGAGGATACCGAAGGTTCCCCAGGAGGTGCCTGTTGCAAAGGAAATTCCGCAGGCAACAAGGAAGATGATTGCGGGAAGGAAGGTGCTGAGTCCCTCTGCGTTTGCGAGAGCGGCCTTAACAAAGGTCTCGGCCTCAAGAAGTCCTGTCATATTCTTAAGGGAGGTTGCCATTGTGAGAATAAGAATAGCGGGAACCATTGCGATAAAGCCCTTGGGAATGCACTCCATAGCCTCTTTAAAGGAGATGAGGCGGCGGGCAATAAAGTAAACCATAGTTACGATAAGAGCGATAAGTCCGCCCCAGGGAAGACCGACAGTTGCATCTGTATTGGAGAAGGCATCAATAAAGTTGCTTCCCGAGAAAATTCCGCCGACATAAACCAGCGCAAAAATACAGATAGCGATAAGTACAATAATGGGAATGATAAGGTCGATGACTCTGCCCTTATTCGTTACAGGAACATCTTCGTCAGAGTCGGTTTCTGTTCCCGAGGTGAAGAGGTCACCTTTGAGAGCGTTTGCCTCGTGGAGCTTCATCGGACCGTAATCAAACTTCATAAGTGTGATTGCGATGATAAAAACAAAGGTAAGGAGCGAATAGAAGTTGTAAGGAATGGCCTGAATAAAGAGGGCGATACCGCTCTGTCCCTCAGGAGCATAGGAAGAAACTGCTGCTGCCCAGGAGGAGATGGGTGCTATCATACAAACGGGAGCCGCTGTTGCGTCAATAAGATAAGAAAGCTTTGCTCTTGAGATCTTCGCCTTATCTGTTACAGGGCGCATAACCGCGCCAACGGTAAGGCAGTTGAAATAGTCGTCTATAAAGATAAGTACGCCGAGGATAAAGGTTGCAATAGCCGCGCCTACCCTGCCTTTGATATGCTTTGCTGCCCAGTTGCCGAAAGCCTGAGAAGCACCTGCTTTGTTAAACATAGCAACTATAACGCCGAGGAGCACAAGGAAGATAAAGATACCTGCGCTGCCCGAAACGGCCGAAATAAGTCCGTCCGAGGTAACGGCATCGATGGTTTTGATTGGGTTAAAGTTTGTTGCCAGAAGTCCGCCTGCTAAGATACCGATAAAGAGCGATGAATAAACCTCCTTGGTAAGCAGTGCAAGACCGATAGCGATTACCGGGGGAAAGAGCGACCAAAGGGTACCGACGGGATTTGTAATAGAGCCTGTGAATGCGCAAAGCACGCCAAAGCCTACAACGAAAGCAACAATCAGCACCTTAGGTATGATTTTTTTGCCTGCATAGGTAATTCTCCTTTCAAAATAAAAAACTGTGAACCCACCTTTTGCGAGTTCACAGTTAAATTTACAGTTTGTTCTCCGATAGCTCTCCGCAAAAGCGACAGTCCTGCAGATGTTCTCCGCAGGCCCAACCTGAATTTCAAACGGGATTTTGACCATTCAGATTTCGGCGGCGTTCCCTTTCTACTGCAGACATTCCCCATCTTCTGCAGGCTACTTTTGAAAGCCGCGCCTCTATCGTTCGGCAATGCCGAACAAATATTTAATTGTACATCGAAATATTAACATACCGCGAATATTTTGTCAACATTTTTTGACATTTTAGGCTAATCGAGCTTCAAAACCGCCATAAATGCCTCCTGCGGCACCTCTACGCTACCAAGCTGGCGCATTCTCTTTTTACCCTCTTTCTGCTTTTCAAGCAGCTTCTTTTTACGGGTAATATCGCCGCCGTAGCACTTAGCAAGAACATCCTTTCTAAGCGCTCTAACGGTCTCTCTTGCGATAACCTTGCCGCCGATCGCCGCCTGAATGGGAACCTCAAAAAGCTGGCGGGGAATATGGTCTTTGAGCTTTTCTGCCATCTTGCGCGCTCTTGTGTAGGCGCTGTCGGCGTGAACTATAAAGGAAAGCGCGTCGACGGTCTCGCCGTTTAGGAGTATATCGAGCTTGACGAGCTTAGAGGCTCTGTACTCGAGCATCTCATAGTCAAACGAAGCGTAGCCGCGTGTCCTTGATTTTAAGACATCAAAAAAGTCATAAATAATTTCGTTTAAAGGAAGCTCATAGTGAAGCTCGGCACGTCCTGCATCAAGATACTTCATGTCCTTGAAAACGCCGCGGCGCTCCTGACAAAGCTCCATAATAGCGCCGATAAACTCAGTCGGCGAATAGACGCTCGCCTTGACGATAGGCTCTGACGCAGTTAGAATCTGAGCAGGGTCGGGATAGTTTGTGGGGTTATCTATCATAACGGTCTCGCCGCTTGTCATTGTAAGCTTATATACAACGCTCGGCGCAGTTGTTACAAGGTCAAGATTAAACTCTCGCTCTAATCTTTCCTGGAAAATTTCCATATGCAGAAGGCCCAAAAAGCCGCAGCGGAAACCAAAACCGAGCGCCAGCGAGGTTTCAGGCTCAAAGGTGAAGGAGGCGTCGTTAAGCTGTAATTTTTCAAGGGCATCTCTAAGGTCGCCGTACTTAGCACCGTCAGCGGGATAAACACCCGAGAATACCATAGGGTTTACCTTTTTATAGCCGGGGAGAGCCGCTTTGGTAGGATTATCGTAATGAGTAACGGTATCACCGACGCGGGTGTCGCGCACATTTTTGATGCTTGCGGTAAGGTAACCTACCTCACCTGCGCGCACGCCGTCCTTACTGGGAATTAAATCGTTTGCGCCCATATAGCCGCACTCGACCACCTCAAAATCAGCGCCCGTTGCCATCATTTTAATATGGTCGCCTGCCCTTAAGGTTCCGTTCACTACTCGCAGGTAAACGATAACGCCCTTATAACTATCGTAGACCGAGTCAAAAATAAGCGCCTCAAGGGGAGCATTTTCATCGCCCTTGGGGGCGGGAACACCTGCAACTATCTGCTCCAAGACCTGCTCAACATTAAGCCCCTCTTTTGCAGAAATGCGGGGAGCGTTCATAGCCTCGATGCCGATAACATCCTCAACCTCTCTCGCTACTCGCTCGGGGTCGGCAGACTGCAGGTCTATCTTATTTATTACGGGCAATATCTCAAGGTCGTGCTCCAGCGCAAGATAGGTGTTGGCAAGAGTTTGAGCCTCGATACCCTGCGACGCGTCAACAACAAGCAGCGCGCCCTCGCAGGCAGCGAGAGAGCGGGAAACCTCGTAGTTAAAGTCAACGTGACCCGGAGTGTCAATAAGATTTAAGACGTAATTCTCGCCGTCGTTTGCCTTATAGTCAAGGCGAACAGCGCGAGCCTTAATAGTTATTCCGCGCTCCTTTTCAATATCCATATTATCAAGAAGCTGCTCGCTCATATCGCGCTGGCTTACGGCGCTTGTAAGCTCCAAGAGCCTATCGGCAAGGGTAGACTTACCATGGTCAATATGAGCAATTATGCTGAAATTTCTGATTTTATCTTTATAGCCAGACAAAAAATCACCTCAAAATGTAACTTACAAAAAGTATAACATTTTTCCTTCAATTTAGCAACATTTTTTATTTAATCTTGCAGTTTTTATATCTTTGTGGTAAAATAAATTATACAGCTTTGGAGGTGCAGGTATATGGCAGATTTTTTTCTGAATTTAGGAGAGGATATCGAAAACTTTTTCGCCACAGATGCGGCGGCAATCTTAGGCACAGCCTTTATTGCTGCAACGGCTGTTTTTGTCGTGCTTTTGCTAAGGCAATTTGAAAAGAAATAAACCTATTTTTCGCTCCTTTTCGGGAGCGATTTTTTATTTTTGATTACTTAAAAATTACAATCGGTTACAAAAAAATTACAGTTTTACGTTTTTTGGTTACAATTTGGTACAAGCGTTGCATTTTGACTTCTTTGGGCATACAATAAATATAGAAATTACGGATGCGAGGTGAAATGTATGCCGCAGAAAAAGGTTAAAAAGGCGCCGTTTGTGCTTTTATCTGTTTTGGTTTTGGTAGCTGTTGTGTCTGCCGTGTCGATATGGTCTGTTTTTGGGTCGGGAGTGCGCTCGCTTACCGAGGCGGCTGACATTTCGCTTTCGCAGATAGAATATATAACCTTAAGATACGAAAAAGAAAACGGAACCTCCCAGGTTAAAAAGATTACCGAGCAGAGCGACATTGAGGATATTTACTCTCTGCTTTCAAGCACAAGGGTTACCAAACGTGTCAGCTTCGGGCTTGATGCTTATACCGATAACAGCAGTATCTCGGTAAAGCTCAAAAGCGGCGAGGTTGTTGCCATAAGCTCCTCAAACCGCTTTGAAAAGCAGAACTCCGGACCCCTTTCAGCATTCTTTGTTTGCTACTATGATGTTGTAAGCCCTGCCGAGCTTGAGGAAACCGTAAGTCACTACGCTGCGTAAGTCTAAGCCGCCCTTTAAAAAGGGCGGCTTTTTGTTGCCTTATTTTTCATAATGTGATACAATTAAAGTGCAGTTTTTTTAAAAGGCGCTGAGTAAATGAGTTTGTGTAATATCTGCCCGAGAAATTGCTCTGCCGAAAGAGGCTCTTTCGGCGGCTTTTGCAGGTCGGGAAACAATATAAAATTAGCAAGAGCCGCACTGCACCTTTGGGAAGAACCGATTATAAGCGGCTCTCGCGGTGCGGGAACGGTCTTCTTTTCCGGCTGCAACCTCGGTTGTGTTTACTGCCAGAACGAGAAGATAAGCCACGGCGGTTTTGGCAAAGAGGTATCCATAAAAGAGCTCAGAGCCATTTTCGAGGAGCTTATTAAAAAAGGCGCGCACAACATTGAGCTTGTAACACCCACACATTTTATCCCGCAGATAAAAGAGGCGCTCTACCCTAAACTGCCCGTGCCCGTTATCTACAACTGCGGCGGTTACGAAAAGGTAGAATCGCTAAAACAACTCGAAGGGCTTATTGACATCTATATGCCCGATATGAAATACAGCATTTCTCGGGTTGCCGAGCGCTACAGCCGCGCCGCTGATTATCCCGAAATCAACATTGTCGCCATAAAGGAAATGCATCGGCAGGTTGGCGACTACGAATTTGACCAAAACGGACTGCTTAAAAAAGGCGTTTTGGTGCGGCACCTAATACTTCCAAACAACCTCATAAACACAAAAGGAGTTATCCGCTCCTTTGCCCAGCTTTTAGGCGAAGGCAGGAAGATGCTTTTCAGCCTTATGGCGCAGTACACGCCTTGCGGCAATTTAGGTGCCTGCCCTGAAATAAACAGATGCCTCACCGAGCGAGAACTGCGCTCTGCCATAAGCGCGCTTTCCCGCTATCCCGAGATCGAGGGCTTTATGCAGGAGTTAAACTCCGCTGAGAGCAGGTTTATTCCCGACTTTGATCTGACTGGGATAAAATAAAAAGCGGAGGAAAGCTCCTCCGCCTCTATAGCTTAATAACCTCTATGGTCCTCAAGCGATTCGTCGTAATAAACCCAGTCGCGAACCTGCAGCTCGCGGTAATCATCGGCAGTATCTCTTACATAAACCTTTTCAATGCCTGCGTTTATTATAAGGCGCTTGCACATTGAGCAGGGAACGGTGTTAGGCACGACCTCGCCGGTTTTAGCATCGCGGCATGCAAGGAAGAGTGTGCTTCCGAGCATAGCATTTCTCGAGGCGCTTATGATTGCGTTGGCCTCAGCGTGAACAGAGCGGCAGAGCTCATATCTTTCTCCGCTGGGAATTGAAAGCTCCTCGCGGATGCAGTGGCCCATATCGTTGCAATTTTTTCTTCCTCTGGGGGCTCCGACATATCCGGTTGAAATGATCTCGTCATTTTTAACTATGATAGCTCCGAATTTGCGGCGCAGGCAGGTTCCTCTCTCAAGAACTGCTTCTGCAATATCAAGATAATAATTTACCTTATCTCTTCTCATACTTTCCCCTCCGCGTTTTTTATTCTATTTTACTTTATATTTCGACTTTATGCAACATATTTTTCTTAAAAGGAGATAAAAATGCAGTTATCAGACATTGGCTACATAAAATCACTCTTATCAAAGCACGGCTTTCAGTTTTCAAAGGCGCTTGGACAGAACTTTATTGTCGACTCCTCGGTCTGTCCCAAGATGGCAAAGCTTGCCCTTGGAAGCAACAAGGATTTCGGCGTTATTGAGATCGGTCCCGGCATTGGTGTGTTGACAAGGGAGCTTTCCCGCTGTGCAAAAAAGGTCGTTGCGATAGAGCTTGACAAAAGGCTTATTCCCATTTTAAAGGAAACATTAGCTGACTGTGAAAACACCGAGGTCATACACGGCGACGCTATGAAGCTTGACCTTCACGCGCTTATAAAGGAAAAGTTTGAAGGAATGCGCGTTGCGGTTTGCGCAAACCTGCCCTACTACATAACATCTCCTATCATAATGGGGCTTTTAGAGGAAAAGCTACCGCTTGACAACATCACCGTTATGGTGCAGAAAGAGGCGGCAGAGCGCCTTTGTGCCGCCCCGGGCGAGCGGGAATGCGGCGCTGTTTCGGCGGCGGTCAGCTTTTACAGCAAGCCTGAAATTCTGTTCGGCGTAGGCAGAGATAGCTTTCTGCCGCCGCCAAAGGTAGACTCGGCGGTCATCTCGCTTAAAATATTAGACGAGCCGCCAATTTCACCCAAAGACGAGGCATTTTTCTTTAAATGCGTAAAGGCGGCCTTTGCCCAAAGGCGCAAGACGGTTGCAAACTCGGTTTCTGCCACGTTGCACCTTGACAAATCAAAGGTTACCGAGGTTCTTGAAGGGTGTGGAATTTCTCCCCTCGCACGTGCTGAGGCTCTTACATTAAAAGAGCTTTCTGACCTGTCTGACGCTCTGTATTCTTACTTGGGTTAGCAACATTTATAAATAATTTATTGTAAAATTTTTATATTATGTCGCTTTTTCTGTATAGACAGAACTTATTTTATATGATAAAATATATATAGTTGTACCGATTGGTGCACGAAAAACAGAATATACCAAAGAAACGGAGTTAAAAAAACATGAATCTGCACGGCAAGGATATTAAGATTTTTGCAGCCAATTCCATCCCCGATGTTGCATCACAGATCGCATCAAGGCTGGGTCTCCCTTTAGGAAAATCTACTGTAACAAAATTTTCCGACGGTGAGGTTTCGGTTTCCATTCAGGAATCCGTTCGTGGATCGGACGTTTTCGTTGTTCAGTCTACCTGCAGCCCCGTTAACGACAACCTGATGGAGCTTCTCATTATGCTTGATGCATTTAAGAGAGCATCGGCAGGTCGAGTAACCGCTGTTATCCCCTATTTCGGATACGCAAGGCAGGACAGAAAATCTAAGGCCCGCGATCCCATCTCGGCAAAGCTTGTAGCAGATCTTGTTACCGCCGCAGGCGCTGACAGAGTTCTTACAATGGACCTGCACGCTCCCCAGATTCAAGGCTTCTTCAATATCCCTGTTGACAACCTTTTAGGTGTTCCCATTTTAGCTCCGTTCTTCTGTAACAAATTCAAAAGCTGCAAGGAAGAATTCGTTGTAGTTTCTCCCGACCTTGGCTCTGTTACCAGAGCAAGAAACTTTGCGGCTCGCTTTGAGGCTCCTCTTGCCATTGTTGACAAGCGCCGCCAAAAAGCAAATGTTTCCGAGGTTATGAACATTATCGGCGATGTTAAGGACAAGAGAGTTATCCTTGTTGACGATATGATAGACACCGCAGGAACCCTCTGCAACGCCGCTAAGGCAATTGTTGAGATAGGCGGCGCAAAAGAGGTTTATGCCTGTGCTACCCACGGTGTTCTTTCGGGACCTGCAATTGACAGAATCAACGAAAGCCCCATCAAAGAGCTCTTCATTCTCGACACCATCGCTCTTGATGAGTCGAAAAAGCTCGACAAGATCACAGTTGTTCCCGTTGCTCCCGTTTTTGCTGAGGCAATCGAGCGTATCTACGAGGACAAGCCCGTTTCTCCCCTGTTTGGTTAAGTAAAAAACTATTTGTATGCCCAAGCATTTTGCGGTTTGCTGAATGTTTGGGCATATTTAAGATTTTAATGTTTTCGGAGTGTGAAAAGAGTGTTTTTTAAAAAGAAGGCTTCAGGTCCCGTTGCCGCTATGATAGTCGGACTGGGAAATCCCGGAACGAAATACACTACAACAAGGCACAACGTTGGTTTTTGCGCCATTGACCATATTGCAAACAAGCTCGGGGTTTCTGCTGATAAGCTTAAGTTCCAAGGGCTTTACTGCCGTTGCAAAACGGCAGGAGAGGAGGTTATTCTCCTAAAGCCGCAGACTTTTATGAACGACAGCGGTAAAAGCGTTGCTCAATTCGCTTCCTTTTTTAAAATACCTGCCGAAAATATTATCGTTATTTTTGATGATGTTCTCCTTGACGTTGGCAAGCTCAGAATAAGGCGAAAAGGCTCGCACGGCGGCCACAACGGCATCAAGAGCATTATTTCCTGCCTTGGAAGCGAGGATTTCCCGAGGGTTAAAATAGGCGTGGGTAAAAAGCCGCACCCTGACTACGACCTTGCTGACTGGGTTCTCTCCCCTCTGCCCATAAAGGACAGAGAAACTATCTCTGACAATATGGACAAGGTTTATGACGCGGTTTGCGACATACTGAAAGGCGACTTTGAAAAGGCTATGGGAAAGTATAACTGACCTTTTTCGACGCGCTGATAATGCTAAAATCAAAGTAAAAACGAAAGGCGGTGGGTGCTATGAATTTTTTAAACGGACTGCTTGGCGGCAGCGCCGCTTTTTCTGCGCTCACCGACGCTTTGAGAAAAGGCAACACCCCGATTTCCTTAAGCGGTGTAGCCGACATTCACAAGGCGCACATTGTTTCCGCTGCAGCGGACACTCTCGGCGGCAAAAACCTGCTTATCTGCCGAAACGAGAGCATAGGGCGGCAGCTCTGCCGAGATATAAATGCTTTTTCAGGGCGGGAGACCGCCGTTTTTTATCCCGAAAGGGACCTTTGCTTTTCCCTTTCACAAACCTCGTCGAGAGAATACGAGCAGGAGCGCCTTTCGGCTCTTTTCAAGATACTTACAGGCGCCGCATCGGTTTTAGTTTCGCCCGTTTCAGCGGCTTTGCAGTTCTCGGTCAAGCCGAACCGACTTAAAGAAAGCTGTTTTACCCTTAAAAGCAGTGACATTGTTTCGATAGACGCTCTTGCTTCCTCACTGGTTTCGGGTGGATATGTCCGCAGAAATCAGGTTGACGGTGTGGGGCAATTTTCTGTGCGCGGCGGCATTATTGACGTATTCTGCCCGTCGCACAAAAAGCCTGTGCGAATAGAGCTTTGGGACGACGAGATCGACAGCATCTCCCCCTTCGATTTAGACACCCAAAGGCGCGAGGAAAGCATACCTTCAGTTACCGTTACTCCCGCAAGAGAGGCGCTTTTTTCTATCGAGGGCTTAAAAGAAAAGCTTAATAAAGCACTTGAAAAATGCGCCGTCTCACCCGCAGGCAAGACCCTTGCCTCAGACCTTGCGCTCTTAGAGAGCGGCGAGGACGTTTGTCTTGACAAATATCTTGCCCTTGCTACAGAAAAGGGCAGCATTTTTGATTATATTGACTCTGCCGTTTTCGTTTCTGAAATGAGTGATTTGGTAGAGGCAGCAAAAGCCTTTAATGAACGGCTTGAGCTGCAGATAGGCGACCTTGTTTCCTCGGGCGAGCTTATATCGCTTAAGGGCAGTTGGGTCATCTCCGAGGGCGATTTTATTGACAAAATAGAGGGCTCTGTCTGCGTTTTGATGGACACATTTGCCCGAAACTTCCCCCTGCTGCAGCCAAAAAAGTTTATAACTCTACGAGCCTCACAGTCAGGCTTGTTTTCGCAAAAGCCTTCTTCGCTTGCTACTCAACTTGAGCGTCAGCTTTCTGACGGCTTTATTGCGGTAATAGCAGTTCCTACAGAACACCTTGCATCTGTTTTGTGCTCCGACCTTAAAAAAGAGGGGCTTACGGTGGTAACCGTTTCGGCTCTTTCAGAGGCCGAGCTTGTAGGCGGCACGGTTTACATTGTTGCCGCGTCATTCTCGGCCTGCTTTGAGTACCCCACCGAAAAGGTTACCTTTATCAGCTTTGCGGGCGAAAAAGGCACCGCGCAGTCTAAAAAGAAAAAGAGCAAGGCAGTTTTTGACCTTTCGTCTGTCAGCATAGGCGACTACGTTGTTCACTCGGCGCACGGCATCGGCATCTATAAGGGCATCCAAAAGCTCACCGTACAGGGTGTTATAAAGGATTACATCAAAATTCAGTACGGCGGCAGCGACGTACTTTACGTTCCCGTAACCCAGCTTGATATGGTTGCCAAGTACATTGGCGCCTCTGCCGACGATACCCTCAAACTTTCGCGCCTTAACTCTGTAAGCTGGGCAAACACCAAGAGAAAGGTTTCCCGCGCAGTTCGCGATATGGCAGAGGAACTCACCAAGCTTTACGCCAAGAGAATGCAAGCAAAAGGCTTCGCCTTTTCAGCGGATACCGACTGGCAGCGTGATTTCGAGGAGCGTTTCCCCTACACCGAAACTCCCGACCAGATCAGATGCATTGAGGAGATCAAGAGAGATATGGAGTCGCAGACTCCTATGGACCGCGTGCTTTGCGGCGACGTTGGTTTTGGAAAAACCGAGGTGGCTCTGCGAGCCGCCATGAAGTGCGTTATGGACTCAAAGCAATGCGCTATTTTGGTTCCCACCACCATTTTAGCGTGGCAACACTACAAAACGGCGCTTGCCCGCTTTGATTCGTTTCCCATAAACATCGCATTACTTTCGGGCTTCCGTTCTGCCCGCGAGCAGCAGGAAATATTAAAGAAGCTTAAAAAGGGCGAAATTGACATTGTTATCGGCACACACCGACTTGTGCAGAAGGACATTGAGTTTAAAACCCTCGGCCTTGCCATTATCGACGAGGAGCAGAGGTTTGGCGTTAAGCACAAGGAAAAGTTCAAGGAGCTTTACGCGGGAGTTGATATGCTGACCCTTTCAGCGACCCCAATTCCGAGAACGCTCAATATGGCTATGTCGGGAATTCGCGACATTTCAATGATTGAAGAAGCTCCGCTTGACCGCTACCCCGTTCAGACCTTTGTTATGGAATACAACCGCCGACTTCTCTTAGATGCGATAGAGCGCGAGCTTGCGCGCGGCGGGCAGGTCTACTATCTTCACAACCGCATTGAAACGATAGATCAAAAGGCGGCGGCGCTCGCGCAGGCTATCCCAGGCGCGAGGGTTGCGGCGGCGCACGGCGCACTTTCGGCTGCCGAGCTTGAAAAGATCTGGAAAAAGCTGGTTGACCACGAGATCGACATTCTTGTTTGCACCACCATTATTGAAACAGGAGTCGACGTTGCAAACTGCAACACGATGATAATTGAGGACGCCGACAGAATGGGGCTTTCCCAGCTTTATCAGCTAAGAGGGCGAATCGGGCGTTCTTCAAGGCGAGCCTACGCCTACTTTACCTTCCGCCCGGGAAAAGAGGTTTCCGAGGTTGCGGCAAAGAGACTTTCAGCCATACGCGACTTTACCGCCTTTGGCTCCGGATTTCAGATTGCCCTGCGTGACCTTGAAATAAGGGGTGCGGGAAATATGCTGGGCGCACAGCAGCACGGACATATGGACGCTGTTGGCTACGATATGTACTTAAAGCTACTAAATCAGGCCATTGCCGAGCAAAAAGGCGAGGAGATTATGCCCGAGGACAACGACTGCCTTATAGACCTGCCCATTTCGGCGCACATTCCCAATTCATATATTGAGGACAATGTTCAGAGAATTGAGATTTACCGACAGATCGCCTCGCTTGAAAATGACGATGACGCTATGGAGCTTGTTGACGAGCTTATCGACCGCTGGGGTGACCCACCGATTGAAGTAAGTCTGCTCATCTCGGTGGCTCTCCTGCGCTCTGCGGCGATAAAGGCAGGCATAACACAGATAAGCCAAAAAAGCGACTTTGTTTTGATCGAGTTTAAAAATCCCTCTCTGCCTATCCTTGCAGCCGCCTGCTCAGAGTTTAGCAGAAGCGTTTTCCTCTCAAATTCGTCTGTTCCCTACCTTTCAGTCAAGATACAAAACAAAAAAGATATGATTTCTCACCTTACAGATATTGCACATTTTCTTTCGGAGCAAACTAAAAAGGATGTGAAAAATTGAAGGTACTAAAAAATACGACCTTTCAGCAGGTGATAACGGTTGTAGTTTCCGTTGTTCTGCTTATTGTTGCAAGCTTTTTCTGCAGGTACGAGCCAGAGCTTACAACAGACAGCGAGCTTCAACACGCAGTTGTAGAAGAAGTTATTGCAACTACAGCCGAGCCGAGCGTTAACGGCAAGGAGGCAAAGACCGTTATATTCAGCGCCACCATTACGACGGGAGAGCACAAGGGCGAAAGCTACAAGATGACTCAGCTTCTTGACGAGATGTCGCCACCCGTTCCCGAGCCGGTTGAGCCCGGCGACAGAATTTTAGTAGCCTATACCCAAAGCGAACACCACAGCACAAGCGCCATAAGCGGCTGGACCTATGCAGGAGTTAACCACACATTCGGCGTTATTCTTTTGGTCGGCGCTTTCCTGATTATGATACTCATCATAGGCAGAGGTAAGGGAATCAGCACCATTATCTCGCTTATAATCACAATGATTGCAGTGCTCTGGATATACATTCCCTCGCTGCTCTTAGGTTACAACATTTATCTGATAACAATCCTCATAACCCTTTTTGTAATTATATCAACGCTCTGTACATTAAACGGCTGGAACAAGAAAACCCTCTGCTCCATAATCGGCAACGCGGGCGGAATTTTGGCTACGGGCGTGCTTGCCATTTTTGTAAACAGTGCATTTGGTATTACAGGTGTTATAAATCAGGATTATCTGTTTCTCACAATGCTTGAGGGCGGCGTTTCGATAGACCTTCCTGCGCTTATATGGGGCGGAATACTCATCGGCTCGCTCGGCGCTGTTATGGACGTTTCAATGTCGCTTGCATCCGCTATGCAGGAGCTTTCCGAGCAGATGTACGAGCCGAGCTTTAAAAAGCTTGTTATTTCGGGCTTTAACATCGGCCGCGATGCTATCGGCACAATGACAAACACACTTATCTTAGCCTACGTCGGCGGCTCAATGGCAACCATTCTCCTCTTTGCCGCCTACACCAGCGATTTTGTTGTTCTCTTAAACTACGAGATGCTGCTGGTTGAGATAATTCAGGCCATAGTCGGAAGTATAGGCATACTGCTTGCAGTTCCCATAACCGTTTTCTTCTCAGCATGGATATTCCTCAAAACGCCTAAAAGCAAGCCTGCCGAAGAAACTGAAATCGCTTCAGAATAAGATAAGCGCCGCCCTTTCGGGCGGCGCTTTTTGTTGTAATTTGGCAATTCTACTGTCGGTAGAGTTGAAAATTTGACTCTATTTTGAGGGCTTTATGTGTAGAATTTATAGTCGCTTGTATAGAGTGACTTTTGACATCCAATGATTTATAATTATGATAGCAAAATTTGGGAGGTTTTTAATTATGTCTTATATTATCACCGCAGATTCAGGGTGCGATCTTTCAGCAGAGTTTATAAAGAGCATAAACGTTCTTCCCCTCTGCATGAAATACAATATTGACGAAACAGAATACACCGACACAATGCAGCCTGAAGATTTAAAGGAATTCTTTAACCGTATGGTTGAGGGCAAAATGCCAAGAACTGCGCAAATAAATCAGGTTGATTACATTTCTTTCTGGGAGCCGCTCTTAAAAGAGGGCAACGACATTTTGCACATTGCTATGTCAAGCGGCATTTCCGGAACATATCAGAACGGTACTCTTGCCGCAGCGGAGCTACTCGAAAAATATCCTGAGCGCAAGATCACCGTTATTGACACCCTTATGACCTCGACAGGTAACGGACTTATGGTTATAAAGGCCGCAGAGATGCGCGACGGCGGTGCAAGCTTTGAAGAGGTCAGCGAGTGGTGCGAGAACAACCGCAGATGCGTTCACGCCGCATTTACCACCGACGACATCACCTATCTTCAGCGCGGCGGCAGAGTCAGCAAGGCAGGTCTTGTGCTTTCAAAGGCACTTCACATCTACCCCGTTATGCACGTTAACGGCGACGGCGAGCTTAAGGTTTTTGCAAAAGCTCGCGGAACTGCAGGTGCTTGGAACACCATAATTCAGTACATTAAGGACAACGGTATAGACGTAGAAAATCAGACCGTCTACGTTTCCGACGCCGCCAACAGCGATGGCGGAAAAAAGCTCGGCGAGCTGCTTAAAAAAGAGCTTGGTTTTAAGGATGTTTTCTATTCCCGCATAGGAACAATCATCGGCGCACACACAGGGCCTGCTCTCTTGGCAGTATTTTTCCTCGGAAAAGCAAGATAGTACCCTTAAAAAACCTCCGCATTATGCGGAGGTTTTTTTATTTTGTTAAGCTTTCTAAAGTTTGTCGGATTTTTGTTAGAGCGGCGATGGGGTCTGTTTCGTTTAACACCGCCGTTTCTATCGGGCAAAATCCGTTTCGCACCCTGTTTTCAATTTTGGGGACAAGCTTATCGTAATAAACCGAAATGCCGTTTTGCATTAGGACCGCTTTGGCTCTTTCTGAGAGGACAAGGGCGTAGACCTCGCGCACGTCCAAAAGCACATAAAGAAATGCGGCGCCCGCTCCCACGACCTTGTCGGCGGCGCAGGCTCCTTTAAGGTCTGTTTTGCTGTCAAGAAAATCAAGCAGCGGCTTGACTCCGCGCTGACTGCTTTGAAAAACCTCGTTTTCGCGGCAGATAACGCAGGTGTTTTGACTCCCCAGCAAAAGCTCCTTTGCCTTTTGTGTTAGCTTTTCCATCTTTTGTCCTTTATCTTTTCTCAAATGTGTCGGCAACCGTTTTAAGCGAGTCTATAACCTTTATATGCTGAGGGCAATGCTCCTCGCACTGACCGCAGGCGATACAATCCGAGGGCTTTCCAGCTCCGTTTGCAATGTTTCTGAAGGTGGTTTGCAAACCGGGGAGCAGACCGAATTTGTGCTGATTATTGTAAAGCGCAAAATACTCGGGGATGGCAATTTTTTGCGGGCAGTCCTCAACACAGTATTTGCAGGCGGTGCAGGGGATCGCAATGGTGCTTTTGGTAATCTCGGCAGCCTTGAAAACTGCCTTCATTTCGTCATCGCTAAGGGGCTCAAAGTCCTTCATATAGCCCATATTGTCTTTAAGCTGTTGCATATTGCTCATTCCGCTTAATACAACAAGGGTATTTTCAAGTGAGGCGGCAAATCTGATGCCCCAAGATGCGATAGACATCTGCGGCTCACGCTCTAAAAGAACCTCGGCAGCATCTTTTGGCAGGTTTGCAAGAGCGCCGCCCTTAAGCGGCTCCATAACCGCCACCTTTACCCCGTGCTTTACACAGACCTCATAGCATTTTCTTGACTGGATACTCTCGTCATCCCAGTCAATATAGTTTATCTGTAAGAGCACAAGCTCGGTTTCGGGGTGCTCGGTTAAAATCATATCAAGGGTTTCGGCGTCATCGTGGAAGGAAAAACCTATGTGTTTTATCTTACCCTCGGCCTTTTTCTCTGCGATAAACTCAAAGGCCTTGTGTTCCTTTATCTTTCCGTAGACCGATTTGCCGATTGAGTGCAGAAAATAGTTATCAAAATAATCCACCTGACAGCGCGCAAGCTGCTCGGCAAAGATCTCTTCGTACTCGTCTGCTTCTTTTATCTTAAATATGGGCATTTTTGAGGTTAAAACGTACGAATCGCGCGGGTAGCGCTTTGCCACAAGCTCGCCGAAGGCCTTTTCGCTGTTGCCGCCGTGATAAACATAGGCGGTATCAAAATAGCAAAATCCCTCGCTCATATATTCATCTATCATCTCTTGCGCCCTGGGTAAGTCAATATTTTCCCACACGCCGTTTACGGTCGGCAGGCGCATAAGACCAAAGCCTAATTTTTTCATACATAAACCTCCGTTTAACTTATAATTAAATTATATTATCAAACACCTGCTCTGTCAACAAAAAAGGCTTGGCGCTTTTGCGCCAAGCCTTTTATCTTTTTCTGAAAATGTATTCTGTAAAGCTATAAAAGCTCTCGCCCTTTTTAAGCAGGGTTGAGGGAAAATTTTCGTGATTGGGGCTGTCGGGATAGTGCTGTGTCTCAAGGCAGAATCCCGCGTTTTTTCCGTTAGGAACGCCGCCCTTGCCCTCGGGGTTATTTAAAAAAGCGCCCGTGTAAAGCTGAACAGCAGGCTCGCTTGTTTTGACAAGAAGCTCTATGCCGCTCTTGCGGCTATATGCCGAGATTTTTATCTCATCAGCCTCTCCCTCAAGGCAGAAATTATGGTCGTAATCCCTCTCGATCTTTCGCGTGCTTAGAAAATCAAACTCCGTTCCCTTTACCGAGACTATCTCGCCCGTCGGGATAAGCTTATCGTCTACGGGGGTATAGCTTGGTGCCTTCATGCAAAGCTCGGTGTCAAAAATATTGCCGCCCGAAAGGTTAAAATAGCTGTGGTTTGTAAGGTTAATAACGGTATCCTCGGTTGAAACGGCCTTATACTCTATTTTAATGGAGTTTTGTGCCGTTACGGTAAAGGTAACGGTTACATCAAGTTCGCCGGGATAGCCCTCCTCCATATCCTCAAAGATATGGTTTAGCGAGATCGAAGGCTCGTCGCCATCAGCCGCCGCGGTAACGGTCCAGTTCTGCTTATCAAAGCCGACATAACCGCCGTGAATGTGGTTTTCGCCGTTATTTTGGGTAAGCTGTAGCTCGATTTCGCCGATTTTTACCCTGCCGCCGCTAATTCTGTTTGCGTATCTGCCGACGGTTGCTCCGATAAAACCTTTGTTTGAGGTATAGTCCTTAAGGTCGTCATAACCGAGAACTAAATCTCTGCCGTCAAAAACGATATTTGTAACGGTAGCACCGTAGTTTATTACAGAAACGGAAAGACCGTTTTTACTTTCCAGAGTGTATTTTGTAATCTCGGCGCCGAAAGATTCGCCGAAAGGGGTTTCTTTAATCATTTGCTATCCTCCTTAATGTACGGGAAGGACAGGAATAGAGCAGCGAGAGCGCCTGTCTGGATCCAGATGAGCGTTACGTCGGTCAGGCCGTGCAAAAGCACCGCGCCCAAAACCGCAAAAAAGAGAGGCGCGTATCTGCTTTTAAACGCCTTTTTAATAGGTCTCATAACAAACGCCGCAAGCGGCAAAACGCCAATAACGCCAAACGAAAGCAGCAGATCGATAAAGAGATTGTGACAATGGAAATTCTTTGCCCCTCCGAATTTTTCATAGACCTGAAGATAGCCCATAAGACCTCTGCCAAACAAAGAGTTTTCGCAAAAGCCTTGTATACCTGCCTGCCATATAGTCGCGCGTTTTGTTATGTTTTCTACTGCACCGCTTATTCTCGGCAGCAGGAAATCAAGTTGAGGCACAAAGATAAGCGCAAGCACTCCCAAGACTGCCAAAACGGATACTGTAATTAACGCTTTATATTTTTTTGTAAACAACAAAAGCAGTAAAACGCCGAACACAATGCTGAAAAGCGCCGACTGGCTATCCGCCTGCCAAAGTCCATATAAATTTCCTACTATTGCTGTTATCAAAAGGGCACGGTTGTCCTTTTCGGTCAAAAGGCGATATACGCAGAGTAATATTACAAAGGTTATCGCCGCTCCGTAATAGTTTGGATTAAAGAAAAACGAGGGCGAGCGAAAATCATGCCTCGGGTCCTCAATAAAGGTTGAGGCAAAGGCGGGAATAAGGCTCATAAATGCGATAATATTTCCGATTTTTTTAAAAAGTCGCTCTGTTACAACCGCCCTTACATACAGAGCGTAAAGCAAAATAAAAACAAACCCGACAAAGCAGGCTACGCCAAGCCAGTTCTTAAATACAAAAGGAGTAATCACATTGAGAACAGCAAACGCCGCAACAAGCTTTATATCAATACCCAAAAAAAACATTTTTCTGGTGTTTTTTAGGCAAAGTGCTCTAACGGTTACAAAGAGAAGAACTGCCGCGCTTAAATAAAACGGGAGAAAAATGCTGGCAACCGAGAGCAGCACGAGGTTTTCCTCTGCGCTGTTATCTTTTACATAGGTTTGGTAAAGCCCTTTAAAAAATGCCGCCATATTATCCCCCTTTTCTTAAAATCACAGTATTTCTTTTGCCCTTTCAATGTCTGCCGAGATCTGCGCCTTTAAGCGCTCTATGCTTTCAAATTTACTTTCATCTCTCAAAAACTCGACAAGCTCGACCTCGACAGTTTGTCCGTAAAGTTCTATGTTTTTATCCAAAATATATGTTTCGGCTACCGCCTCGCTTATATTCTTGACAGTCGGGCACACGCCGATATTTGTTACAGCGCTATACTTTTTTCCGCCGATAATCGCCCTCGAGGCGTAAACGCCGTTTTTTATCCTTGCGCTGTCAGCGTTCAGCGGCTGATTTATAGTCGGGTAAAGTCTTTTTGAGCCGATATGCTCTCCGCCGACAACCGCCGCCTTAAAGCTATATGCTCTGCCAAGAAGCCTTTCTGCAAGGGAAACATCTCCCTTTAAAAGAGCCTCTTTAATTCGGCTGGAGCTTATATCCTCGCCCAAAAATTTTACCTTTTTTTCTACAAAAAGCTCAATTTTATACTGATTGCATAGTTCTTTTAAGGTTTCTACATTGCCCTGTGCGCCTTTTCCGAAGCGGTAATCCTCTCCGCAGAAAAGGGCGCATGCGCTGTACTTTTCCTTTAAAATCGCGACAAACTCGCTCGGAGAAAGGCCACAAAACTGCGAAAAATCGGGCATTATAACAAAATCTGCTCCACACTTCTCAAGCAACTCGGCACGGTGCTCTGCTGAGTAGAGTGCACCAGAGCAAGATTTTTTGCTGCTCTTTTTTATATCTCCAAAGGTAAAGACTGCACTTTTTATTTCATTTTTTTCGGCATATTCTACCGCCGAATTTATAACCCTGCAATGTCCTAAATGAACGCCGTCAAAATACCCGAGGGCAATGGCACAGGGCTCATTTATGTTTTTATCAAACGAAAAAATGTCCATTTTAATCCTCAATATTAAAAAGTTTCTGACATTTAAATTCCCTTTTGGGATACTCCACCTTGCCAACACCCAAAAAAACACCCTCGCTGCTATAAACGCAGTAACTCTGCCAATCAGCAATTACGAAATTTGGGTCATAAATCACACCGCACACCTTTTGCGGCACAAGTCCAACACCATTTTTAAAAAGCTTGGTTTGCTTTTCATTCAGAGAAATTGGCGGCAGGTCGGAAAAAAGCTCGTCTATTGGGCGAATAAGCTCCTCTGCCCTACCCTCGTCAGCCGCCTTCTGCACCTCGTCGAGCGTTACACACTCGGAAAGATTAAATCCCAGCGCCTGAGTTCGAACGAGCGAGGTCATAGTACCGCCGCAACCGAGCGCCGCGCCCATATCAGCACAGAGGGTGCGAACATAGGTTCCCTTTGAGCAGTAGACCGAGAACTTATACTCGTCCTCATTCTCGGTTTTGCCGAGGAAATCTATCTCAAATATGTTTATCTTGCGGCTGTCGCGGGGAACATTTATTCCCTCACGCGCTAAATCGTAAAGCCTTACACCGTTAATTTTAATAGCGGAATACATAGGCGGAAGCTGAATTTGCTCGCCCTTAAAGCTCAAGACTGTTTGGCAAATTTTTTCTATATCCCGCTCGGGCTCGCTCTTTGAGACCTGTTTTCCCCAGATATCCTGAGTATCGGTCTCTACACCGAGCTTAAAGGTGGCGGTATACTTCTTTTCCTGCCGAGAGAGCATATCAATTGCCTTGGTTGCCCTACCTACAAAAACAGGCAGAACACCTGTAACATTAGGGTCAAGAGTTCCGCCGTGTCCTATCTTTTTAGTCTTTAAAATCCCTTTAAGCTTGGCTATAACATCAAAGGATGTAAAGCCGGCAGGTTTATTTATGAGCAAAAACCCATCCTTCATATATACCTTCCTACTGTTTCAATAACTTTATTAAGAATGTCCTCTGCGCTCTCTCCGTAAATTGTACAGCCTGCGGCACCCGCGTGACCGCCGCCGCCAAACTCAGCACAGATAGCACTTGCATCGGGGTGCTTGCCTGTTCTCATTGAAACCTTAAACTCGCCCTTCTCTCGCTCCTTGATGACAACGCCTACCTCGACCCCCTGAATCTGCCTTGTCATTGCAGGGAGGGCATCGAGGTCACTTTCCTCAGCGCCTGTCTTTTTTAGAAGCTCGTAGGTTACCACGATAGCGGCGCACTTTCCGCCGTGATAAAACTCGAGGTTTTGCAGAGCGATGCGCTCAATATCAAGCTGAGCCCTGCTCTTGCTCTCAAACATTGCCTGATTTACCTTGTAAACATCAATGTGTCTTTCTATTGCAAGGGCGGCTATATCGTGAGCCTTTGCGGTTGTGTTTGAATACTTAAAGCAGCCGCAATCGGTGCTGACACCTGTATAAACGCAAAGCAGTGCCTCGTTAGAAATGTCGCCGTCCATTTCTAAGATAAGGTCATAGACTATTTCGCAGGCGGCGGCAACCGAGCAGTTTAAGAGGGTCTTATCAGCATAGTCGGTATTTGATTTATGATGGTCGATGCAAAGGTCAACCCTCTTAGCATAGCCCTCCATCCCGTTTCCGAAAAGCGAGGTGGAAGCAATATCGACCGCAACGACGCAGTTAGGCTCAAAATCAGTGTGGGTGTAGTTTTCGTACATAAAGCTATACTTTTTCGGGATAGTCTTTTCGTTTTCCACTCGCACTCTCTTGCCGCGCGCAGTCAGAGTATAATAGAGGGCATAGGCGCAGCCGAGTGTGTCGCCGTCGGGATTCTGGTGAGTCAAAATCACGATGTCATCGCGCTCGAGCAGAAGCCTTGCCGCTGACTTTAAATCAGTTTTCATCATTTCCTCCGCCTAACTCCTTGTTTAATTTATGGATAATGCTGTTTATATGCGCGCTCTGCTCTATAGAATTATCTGCAATAAAGATAACCTCGGGGGTTGCCCTAAGCTTTACCTTTGCGCCAAGCTCGCGGCGAACGTAACCCGCCGCAGAGCGAAGTCCTTTTACAGATTCCTGCGTTTTTTCACTGCCCTCGAGCGCACTTACATACACCTTGACCTGCGAGAGATCTCCCGCAAGGTCGAGATGCACGATACTTAAAAGCTGGGAAACTCTGGGGTCCTTAATGCTCCGAAGAATTTCGACGAGGGCATATTTTATATCCTCAGCCGACTTATCGGTTCTGTAACTTCTTCCCATTTGTTTATCCTTTCAAAATTAGTCCTGATACTCTTCGGTGATGAAGGCCTCGAAAACGTCGCCTTCCTTGATGTCGTTAAACTTCTCAAGCGAGATACCGCACTCATAGTTAGAGGCGACCTCTTTAACGTCATCCTTAAATCTCTTGAGCGAAGCAATCTCGTCCTCAGAAATAACGATACCGTCACGAACTACGCGGATCTTGGAGTGTCTTGTGACCTTACCCGAGGTAACGTAACAGCCTGCGATGGTTCCAACGCTGGAGAGTTTGTAAACCTGTCTTACCTCGATTCTGCCCTGCTCAACATCGCGGAACTTGGGAGCGAGCATACCCTTCATAGCTGCCTCGATCTCCTCGATGCAGTCATAAATTACACGGTAGGTTCTCATATCTACGCCCTTTTCCTTAGCCATATTATCGGCAAGGACGTCGGGGCGGACGTTAAATCCGACAACGATAGCATTTGAAGCATCAGCAAGCATAATATCAGACTCGCTGATGGCGCCAACGCCGCCGTGAATTACCTTAACTCTTACTTCCTCGTTGCTTATCTTTTCAAGGCTCTGGCGAACGGCCTCAACCGAGCCCTGAACGTCTGCCTTAACGATGATTGAAAGCTCCTTCATTTCGCCGTCAGCGATGTGGCTAAAGAGGTTGTCGAGTGTAACCTTCTGATATGCGGCAAACTTCTCGTCCTTTTCGGCCTGCTTTCTCTCCTCAACGAGCTGTCTTGCAAGGCGCTCGTCCTCAACGGCATTAAATACGTCACCAGCCGAGGGAACCTCAGCAAGACCGACTATCTCAACAGGAGTTGAGGGGCCTGCGGTGGTAACCTTTCTGCCCTTATCGTCGGTCATTACGCGGACTCTGCCAACAGCAGTTCCTGCGATAACGATGTCGCCCGAGTGAAGTGTACCGTTCTGAACGAGAACGGTTGCAACAGGTCCTCTACCCTTGTCAAGTTTAGCTTCAACAACGATACCCTTTGCAAGTCTGTCGGGGTTAGCCTTAAGCTCCTTAACGTCTGCGGTGAGCAGTACCATTTCAAGAAGCTCGTCAATGCCCGTGTGGTTCTTTGCAGAGATAGGCACACAGATAATATCACCGCCCCACTCCTCAGGAACGAGCTCATGCTCAGTGAGTTCCTGCTTAACTCTATCGGGGTTGGCTTCGGGTTTATCCATTTTATTGATTGCAACGATTATGCTGACACCTGCAGCTTTGGCGTGGTTGATAGCCTCAACCGTCTGGGGCATAATTCCGTCGTCTGCGGCGACAACGATGATTGCAATATCGGTAAGCTGAGCGCCGCGGGCACGCATAGCAGTGAATGCTTCGTGTCCCGGTGTGTCGAGAAATGCTATCTCTCTGCCGTCTACGTCAACCTTGTAAGCACCGATGTGCTGGGTAATTCCGCCTGCCTCGGTGGAGGTAACGCTGGTGTTACGGATAGCGTCAAGAAGCGAGGTCTTACCGTGGTCAACGTGACCCATAACAACGACAACGGGAGGACGGAGCTTTAAGCTCTCCTCACTATCGGTCGAATCGTCGATAAGACGCTCCTCGGTTGTAACAATGATCTCCTTTTCGACCTTTGCATCAAGCTCCATTGCTACCATTGATGCGGTGTCAAAGTCAATAGTCTGATTGGTTGTTGCCATAACGCCGAGAAGCATAAGACGCTTGATAACCTCAGCGGCGGTAACCTTAAGGCGCATTGCGAGCTCGGAAACAACAATTTCATCGGGGATAAGGACTTTAAGCTGAACCTTTTTCTGCTGCTGGAGCTGAATTCTGCGCAGCTTATCTGCCTCGGTCTCTCTCTTGGAAGAAGCGGGCTTTCCTCTCTGCTGAGATTTCTGCACAAGCTTCTGCTTTCTCTGCATATTGTCAGAGTTATAGGAGCTGCTGGGAGCTATGCGCTCATATTTTTCGTTATACTTATCAAGGTCAACGTAGTCGTTACGGGTGTTGACCTTTTTAACCTGCTTCTGAACCTCGAGGGTCTCAGTTGAGCGGGTGCGGATAACGTTTTCAAACTTCTCTTTAGGCTTTTTATTTTTAGGTTCTTCTTTTCTCTGAGGCTTTTTCTCTTGAGGCTTCTGCTGGGGCTTTTTCTCCTCTTTGGGAGCCTCAGCCTTTTTCTCTGCGGGTTTCTCGGCGGGCTTTTCAGCCTTTTTCTCAGCCTTTACCTCAACGGGCTTCTCGGCTTTTTTCTCCACAGGCTTCTTTTCCTCTTTGGGAGCCTCGGCCTTTTTCTCGGCGGCCTTTTTAGCCTCTCTCTCTGCCTTTTTCTCCTCGCGCTTGGTGCCCTCGGCAAAATAAGCGTCGAGAGTTTTTACAGCGTGAATAGTTGTAAGCTGCTCGAAAACGTAGTTGAGCTCCTCCTCATTTAAGGTGCTGCCGGTTTTCTTAGCATCGTCATACTGCTTTGCTAAAAGCGCGATAATTTCTTTACTGTCAATATTAAAATCTTTTGCAAGATCACTGAGTTTATATTTTACTACCATTAGTTGCCCTCCCTAAAACTTACGAAATTCTTTTTAACCATCTCGGCAAGACCTTCGTCGGTTACAGCTATTGTTCCCGTTTTCTTTCCGATGCTGCTGCCGAGGCTCTGCATATCATATTCGGTCTTGATCAACTCGACCTCTAACTGACTGCAGAGGTAACGCAGTTCCTTTTTGGTTTTCTCAGACAAATCACACGCCGTAAACACCAGAACTGCCTGGCCCTTTTGCATAGCGGTTTTTATCGTTTCAAATCCGAAAACGAGTTTACCCGCTCTTTTGCAAATCCCGAGCGACGAGAGAAATTTGTCATTCATCTTTTCCAATTTCCCCCTCAAGACGCTCGTAAACCTCCTCGGGAATTTCACATTCCAAAGCCCTTGCGAGCGCACGGCTCTTTATAGCTTTTAAAAGGCAGGCTTTGTCGTTACAGAGGTAAACTCCTCTTCCCACTTTTCTGCCGGTTATATCAAAGGAAACCTCTCCCTCGGGCGAGCGAACAACTCTTATAAGCTCACGCTTAGGCTTTTTTTCCCTGCAGCCGCAACAGCTGCGCATCGGCACCTTTTTAACTGCCATCTGAAATCCCTCCGATTGTTTAAGCTTTAGTTTTCTCCGTAAAATCCGCTTTCGGGACGGATATCGATCTTATATCCTGTAAGTCTTGCGGCAAGGCGAACGTTCTGTCCCTTGTTTCCGATTGCGAGCGAAAGCTCGTTGTCTGCAACTGTTACTCTGCAGGCCTTAACGTCTTCCTCGTCGCTCTCGATTATCTCAACCTTGGTGATGTGCTTTGCAGGAGAGAGAGCCGCTGTGATGAACTCAACGGGATCCTCGCTGTACTTAACGATGTCGATCTTCTCGCCGCCGAGCTCTGAAACAACGCTGTCAATTCTGGTTGACTTTGCGCCGATGCAGGCGCCTACTGCGTCAACATTCTCGTCACGGCTGTAAACTGCCATCTTGGTTCTCGAGCCTGCTTCTCTCGAGATGGACTTTATTTCAACAGTTCCGTCATATATCTCGGGAACCTCAAGCTCAAATAGGCGCTTGACCATTCCGGGATGTGTGCGGGAGATCATGATCTTAGGCGGTCTTGAGGTCTTCTCAAGGTTGCGCTTAACGTCAACAACGTAGACCCTTACGCTATCGCCGATATTAAAAGTCTCGCCGGGGAGCATCTCGGTCTGGGGGAGCATAAGCTCGCCCTTGCCCATATCGAGAGTAACCGAGCCTCTTGCCTCGTCAATGCCGACAACCTTGGCGCTGATAAGCTCGTGAACCTTGCTCTGATATTCTTTAAATGTATTAAGGCGCTCTTCCTCTTTAATTCCCTGACGGAAAACGTGCTTTGCGCTCTGAGCGGCAATTCTTCCCATATCCTTAGTCTTTATCTTAATATCAACGTGGCCGCCCACTTTAGCGCGCTTGCTGTAGGTAAGAGCTTCATCAAGAGTTATCTCGGCCTTAGGGTTCTCAACGGTCTCGACAACTGCCTTGCGGATAGCAACGTTAAACTTTCTGGTTTCGGGGTTGATATCAATGATGATATTCTCAGGCTCGCCGAAATCCTTTTTTACGGCATTCTCGATAGCAACCGAGATTTTTTCAAGCAGGCTCTGCACGTTTATGCCTTTTTCCTGCTCAAGAATATTAAGTGCGTCAAAAAATTCGTTATTCATTTTTCTGTTTCCTCCAAAAATTTATTTTAGTCGTTTAATCTTACAAATGCGGTGTCTGCAAGGCGGATCTCACTATCGCCGATTTTTATGCTGCCGTCAGAAAAGCCGTCGAGCGTTCCCTCAATTTCTTTTCTTCCCTCGCTATCGGGGCGGATAAGTCGCACAACAACCTCGGCGCCGACATAGCGCTCAAAATGCTCGGGCGTTCTGAGTTTACGGTTAAGACCCGGTGAGCCGACCTCTAAAAAGTAGCTCTGGTCAATGGGGTCTGCCTCATCGATAAGCGGGTCTATCCTTCGGCTGAAGGCTTCTGCCTCGGTTATGTCAAGGTTTCCTTCTTTTTTCTCGATGAGCACCTTCAAAAACCAATCGGCGCCCTCTTTTTCAAAGGTTACGTCCCAAAGGTCAAGCTCCATTTCTTCGCAAACGGGCAAAACGATTTCACGAACCTTTTCGGCGGTATTGCCTGTAGTTTTGGCCATATTTTCCTCCTTACCATCTGCTTTTCGCAGACAAAAACAAAAGAGCGGGGCGACCCACTCTTTAACCTTTCAAGTTATTTCCTATATAGTATACCACCGCATTTTCAAAAATGCAAGCCTTTTTTATTATATTTATATATGAAGTAAAATTAAGTTATAACCGCAAGGGATCTCCGATTTATCAAATGTTACTTCATAATGGTGAGGAGTGGCATATTGTATTTGACTGTCATTGTTCCTTAACAACTACGCTAAAAAAGAAATTTGATGATAAGTTGGTGACTGAATAATGAAAACATCTTCAAGGTTATTCATTGGGTGCGTCGCCCTTTTTGTCGCCGGACTTTTAAAGGGCGTTGCGCCTACAGCATTAAATCAACCCTTTGACTATATGGGATTTACAGTGCCGTTTATTTTATCATTGATTGTTTTAATTATTGGAGTAATAAAACATACAAACGGTAAATAAAAGTATTCCTATAGATAACTTTATCCTTTTGTCTATCAAAATAATTGTTAAAGCGCAGCAAAAAAGCGGGGCGAAATTCGCCCCGCTTTTTGCATCTGATATAATATACTATTTTTCTGTTACGAATTTTTTGATTGCAGCAAGAGTTTTATCGCTTATGACGTGCTCCATCTTGCAGGCGTCCTCATCGGCGGTCTGCTCGTCAATGCCGAGGCCTTTCAAAAACTCTGTAAGCACGTTGTGCCGCTCATATATTTTTTCGGCGGTCTTTTTTCCGATTTCGGTTAAGGAAAGCGAGCTGTCCTCGTTCATAACAACGTAGCCGTTCTTTTTAAGCAGCGAAACTGCACGGCTTATGCTCGGCTTTGAATAGCCCATATAATCGGCAACGTCAATACTGCGCACCACCGCATTCTTTTTTGAAAGCACGTATATGGTTTCGAGATACATCTCCGAGGATTCCTGCAGGCGCATAATAAACTTCCCTTCAAATTTCTTACATTTATTATATCACAGTACCACATTTTTTTCAAGTGTTCCGAAATTTTCAAAAAACTGCAAATTATGTATTGACAAGCGCAGTGTCTTGTGCTATTATAATTCGTAGAGTTAGCGTAGACTAACTAATATGAGAGATACAAACCAAGGTGATTCAAATGACTTTATTATCCGCTCAGGAAGAAAAGGAATACATAATTCAGAGAATTGATACTGACGATGAAGAGCTCAATTCCTTTCTGTTTTCTTTAGGCTGCTACAGCGGAGAGCCTATCACCGTTATTTCACACCTTGAGGGTGGCTGCATCGTTTCTATCAAGGACGGCAGGTACAACATAGACAATCAGCTGGCAGAGGCTATAATTATCTAAGCTTTTGGCCTCTACTCAGCTTTTTATTTCGGTTTGCGGTTAGCCTCGGCTAACTTGTTTTTATAAAGCTAACACAAACACCAAGACAAATCAACTCTCAAGGAGGAAACTAAAATGAGAATTGCTTTAGCGGGCAATCCCAACAGTGGTAAAACCACAATGTACAATGCCCTGACAGGCCGTAACGAAAAGGTCGGCAACTGGGCAGGCGTTACAGTTGAAAAGAAAGAACACGCCATCAAGAAAAGCCTTTACAGCGGCGCAGAACTGATTGCTGTTGACCTTCCGGGCGCATATTCAATGTCGCCGTTCACAAGTGAGGAAAGCATCACAAGTTCTTATGTCAAAAACGAAAATCCCGATGCTATCATCAACATTGTTGACGCAACCAACTTAAGCCGAAGCCTTTTCTTTACAACTCAGCTTTTAGAGCTCGGCATTCCCGTTGTTGTAGCGCTTAACAAAACCGACGTCAATAACAAGAAAGAAACCAAAATTGATACTGCGGCTCTTTCCGAAAAGCTCGGATGCCCCGTTATTGAAACCGTTTCCACCTCGGGCGTAGGTCTTAAAGAAGTTGTCGCGGCTGCCGCCGAGCAGGCAGGCAAAGCTCAGACCGCTCCCTATATTCAGGGCGACATCGACCTTACCGACAAGGCAGTTGTTGAAGCGGCTGACAGAAAGCGTTTTGATTTTGTTAACGAAATCGTTTCCAAGGTTGAGAGCCGAAAGGTATTTACCAAGGAAAGAAACTTCCAGGACAAGATCGACGCTGTTTTAACAAACAAGTGGCTCGGTATTCCCATTTTCGCAGTTGTAATGTTCCTTGTTTTCCAGATCTCGCAGGCTTGGGTAGGCCCCTGGATCGCTGAGGGCTACGAGTTTGCAAACGGAACTACCATTCCCGGTCTTGTAACACTTATCGAGATGTTCGGCGAGTGGGTCGGCGGTCTTCTTGAGGGTGCAAATCCCTTGCTTACCGCTCTGCTTGTTGACGGTGTTATCGGCGGTGTTGGTGCGGTTGTTGGCTTCCTGCCGCTCGTTATGGTTATGTACTTCCTCATTGCTCTTCTCGAGGACTGCGGATATATGGCTCGTGCATCAGTTGTGCTTGATCCCATCTTTAAGAAGGTTGGTCTTTCGGGCAAATCTGTTATCCCCTTTGTTATCGGAACAGGTTGTGCTATCCCCGGCGTTATGGCCTGCCGTACCATCAGAAACGAGCGCGAGCGCAGAGCAACCGCTATGCTCACACCCTTTATGCCCTGCGGAGCAAAGCTCCCCGTTATCGCCCTTTTTGCAGGCGCTTTCTTTGAGGAAGCTTCTTGGGTCGGAACACTTATGTACTTTGCAGGAATCGTAATCATCTTCCTCGGCGCTCTGCTTATCAACAAGATCACGGGCTACAAGGCAAGAAAATC